>JBIKQS010000038.1:0-12220 GCA_044349575.1 Crocinitomicaceae bacterium | reverse complement strand
CACTTTTTCATAATACGTGTAAAAACGAAAAGCTTCCTTTGTTATTCGATGATTATCTTTTTTATCGCAATAAAGTCTCCAAAATTAACTTTCACAAAATATAATCCCTTTACATAATCAGAAACATCAACAACTACATTAGATTGCTTTTCGGTGGAGTGATTAATAATTTGACCTAAGTTATTACTAATTTCAATAGAAACCAATTCTTGTTTAAAATTACTTAAATCAATCGTTATACTTTGAGATGCCGGATTGGGAAATACATTCAACGCTATATTGTTGTTGTTTTCTTCTGCAACGGAGCTAACTAACGAATAACAAACTTCAAGTTTCGGGTGCAAGTTAGGATCACTATTATCGCTCGAAGCAAATATCATTCTTCGGTAAAATTCTTCTGTTACCAGTTTCAATAGAAACCCATGGCTATTTGAAGGATTATTCATCATGTCTTGAACCAAATTGGTAACATCAATATTCAGGTAATCTTGAATCGAATTTACACTAGCAGCTAAAAAAACTTGATTTTGTGTTGTAATTGAAGGTTGATTGTCCCAAGTTACCGTGTTTTCATTCCACGAGGAGGTAACTCTGCTTAATACCGATTCGTTAGATCCATTTAGCGTTGAATGCGATCCGTTTGCAGGTGAATTATACGAATAAAGAGAAAGACTCGCTGAATTTATAGTAGCTCCACTAGGAATACTGGAAAAATCGAAATCAATCAATCCTCGTGCATTAACCGGAGTTGACCCATTTGTCCAAGCCATGGAAGGAAAATCTATGTGATTTCCATAGTTATTTGTACTCATTCGACTATCGATAAAAGCGTCTTTACCGACAGCTCCAGCAGGCCTCATTGTGATGCAACTATCCGCCTGAACCACTTCTGTGTAGGTAACTTCAAGTTTCGGATGTAAACTTTGATCCGAATTATCGCTCGAAGCAAATATCATTCTTCGGTAAAATTCTTCTGTTACCAGTTTCAATAGAAACCCGTGGCTATTCGCTGGATCGTTCATCATATCTTGAACCATATTGGTAACATCTATATTCAGGTAATCTTGAATCGAATTTACACTGGCAGGCAAAAAAACTTGATTTTGTGTTGTACTTGAAGGTTGATTGTCCCAAGTTACCGTGTTTTCATTCCACGAGGAGGTAACTCTGCTTAGTACCGATTCGTTAGATCCATTCAGCGTTGAATGCGATCCGTTTGCAGGTGAATTATACGAATAAAGAGAAAGACTCGCTGAATTTATGGTAGCTCCACTTGGAATACTGGAAAAATCGAAATCAATCAATCCTCGCGCATTAACAGGCGTTGCACCATTCGTCCAAGCCATGGAAGGAAAATCTATGTGATTTCCGTAGTTATTTGTACTCATTCGACTATCGATAAAAGCATCCTTTCCTAAGGTTCCAGCAGGCTGTAATACAAGTGTAGTTTGACTTTGAACTGCATTACCTAAAATCACACTTGCGATAAGTGTAAAAAAATTTTTCGCGTAATTTTTTTTCATAATTTATGGGTTAAAGTTGTTTTAAACGAGTTATAACTAATAACAGCCGACTTTGGGCATAAGCGGTGGTTATTGGTGAGGGAAATTAGACAATTATTGACTGTCAGTGACATAGCTTAAAAAAAGCAGTCTTGCTCAATTTTCACTATTTTAATCTAATGTTTACTATGTGAGAATTATTTTTCATAACCATATCTATTTCAAGTTTTTAGCCACCAAACATACAGTAAATTAAGTGAAATTGACCAAAAAGATATCGATTTAGATGATAATTGGGGGTTTACCCTTAGTGTTTACTTTTCATTGATCTGAAATTATAAGAAAAAGATCATCTCAACTTTATTGAATAATAAATCCGCTATTTCTTGACTGGTTTGTTCTTCTTATTTCCCAACTATGCTACTGCTCCGGCAGCTGCCATGGATGCGTTGCGGTAATTTATACTATAAATTATGGCAAATACTAAAATTTTATCATTCGTAATTTTATCAAATTCGGAAGATGTTGTAATCTCGTAATCGTATCGCTGTTTTTTCCATTGAAATTTTGAGTCTATCTGTACCAATTCCTTTTCGTACGAATCGATTAACGTAAAATTATTACTAAAAATCGACTTGTTTTTTAAACGATAAGTCGTTAGATGGTTATCAAAATGAGTTTCAATTTCAATACCTTTCCAACCCATTTTTAGTTCCAATAATTTTATGTCATTTTGAAACAATTCAATTGTTCGCTTCCAAAATCCTTTCGTTTCAAATTTATGATCACTCTTCTCATTGATTTTTATTACCGCATTGAGGGAAAACCATTTTAGGAAAATCAATTCACCCAGAATTTTATCCCCTTCTGTCAAACTAAAATTTCTTCTGTTTGAAATCACTTTGTATTTTGTCATTGTTTTTGTTTTTTTGGGATTTTATGGGCCTTGATAAATTTGAAGTTGGTCTATCAGCACTAGCTCTAAAAGTAGAGCAATGAAATAAAGGAAAATTACCTTTTTATTATTTCCCCACTTGAGTGAAACGCAAGAAATAATGAAACCTAGAAATATAACTAGAATGCAAATTTCACGAATGAAATTCCCAAATATGAATTGTCGAAAATACCCGTGTGAGGCTGTGATTACTTTATCGGTAATAAACAGATAATAAATCCAGTACAACGTAGTTAGCAGTAAAATTAGACCGGTGATTGATACTAAAATTATATTAAGTGCTTTTAAATCTCGGTTTTTCATCGTTTGCTACTCTTTCATTAAAAGTAGTCTATAATAACTCAATTCACTCAAGAAATCCTTTTTGCTGATACTATAGGAAGTACAATATTCGGGCCCAGGTCCACCTAGATAACTTGAAGATAATTGCATTATTACTTTATTTTCTCTAAAATACACTTTATACGTTATACTTGGTGGTCCCTCGGAGTACAAATCTGGATCAGCTATTTGATATTCAACCATAACCAATGCGTTGTCAACTAAGTGAAATCTGGCACGCTCACATCCGCCGAAGGAATGGTTATAGGAAATGTCTACTAATAATCCATTCTTCGACCTACCTATTACCGTTTTGTAGTCGGTAGAATCTTCTATTGTTTTTTGTTCTAGGTTAATTCCCGCATAATCAGCGTTATTTTTCGAAAGTAGTATTGAATCAATTTTAACAACGTATAGGCTATCTGATATCGACTGAGCAATACAGTTAAAAGTAGTAAGCAGCAAGAGGATAAGTATAGTTGTCAAATTCTTCATTTCCTGTTGTTACTTGTTTTTTATAAAACCATTATTTTTTGTTTCTAACAAAGTCAAAAATAGCACCAACTGCCACACCAATGGCTAATCCCTTTGCCAATATTAATGGACCATTATCACTAGTAATTCCATAAGCCGCTCCAAATGCAACTCCAAGTGCTGCTCCAATTCCAATACCCAGACCAGCTCCATTGTTTTTCTTTTCTGTCATGCGTTCATGTTTTCTATTTGTTCTGATAATCAACAAAGTTTTTGATTCGTTTTATTTTCCAATGTCTGTCAAGTGAGTAACTATTTTCTACTTTTTCTAAATAGGCATAAATAGCCAAACATTTTTGATATAGATTTTTGTTGTCGTCTTTTTGATTGTCTGCGATTACTAAAAGTATTTCAGCAAGTTTTTCTATATTTTCGTTCGTTAAATCCTTTTGTCCTTTAATTGTGTCAATAAATTTGTCGGTCGGAATATCAACTATGTCTTGTAAGTCAAAGTCTAATTCATTTTTAAGTGTTTGATTAGTCATCTCAATTCCGGCGTTTAATTCTCCTCTGTTTTTTAGTCCAATCAAGTCAGAAAGTATTTTTGCCAATACTTGTCCCAATTGGTCAATTTGTTTTTTCAAATAATCTCTCTGTTCCATATCGCCTTTTTTGTTAAGTCTTCTCTTGCAAGCTGTTAGGGCTTTTTTATAATTCTGTAACTGGTTTTAGTTTTATCACCTTCTTTATCAAATAATCTAAGTTCAACTCCCTTTTTCAAATCGCGACTAGCCGTTGCAGACGAAATTTCTTTGAAGACGTTCATGTAATCTTTCCTACTGAATTCAGTTTGATTTAGTTCAGAAAAATAGGTCAAACGATCTTCTGTATTCAAAATGCGACTTTTGAAATCTAGCATGTTATAGAGCGAATCGTTAATCACATTGAGCATATACTCAATAAAAGGTGTAGAATTTCCAGACTTGTCACTTTGTGAAAGCGCGTGGTAATAATTGCCTTGGGTTTTATGGATCATGTTTTCAAATGGTATAAATTCAAAAACCGGATATTCTTTCATTAAAATCAACGTTTGCCACAATCTTCCCATTCTTCCATTACCGTCTATGAAGGGGTGGATGAATTCCATTTCATAATGAAAGACACAACTTTTTATGAGAGAGATTTCCTTAGAATCCTTGAGATAACTGAATAGATCTTTCATTAAATGAGCCACATTTTCTGCGGGTGGGGCCATGTGAGCCATTCGATCACCAGCCATTATACCAACGCCTTTTTTGCGGTATTTGCCATTTTCCGGAACTAACCCGTTCATAAGTATCTCGTGGGCCTTAAGAAATGATTTTGAAGATTTTGGATCGAATGAATGCAATTGATTATAAACACTAATAGCATTCAAAACTTCATTGACATCTTTCTTTGGACCTATGATTCGCTTATTCTCTATTAATGCCGTGATTTGCTCCTCTGTTAATGTATTTCCCTCTATACTTAGAGAAGAATGTATGGTTTTAATGCGGTTTTCCTTTCTGAGTTTCGGAGAAGGTTTGTCCAAAAATTTAGCATTGATCTGACCTAGTTTTTCTGAAACCAAAGCGATCAACTTTACAATTTCTGGAGTTATTTGATAGGGAGGATTCATTTCTTGATACTATCATTTGATACTATCAAAGATATAACAAATTTGCAGAACAGTAGCGTGAAGTTCAATTAAGCATAACGTTTTTAGGCTTGGCAAAGGGAGCTATTTCAGTATTGTCATAGCCATTGCTTCTCATTTTTTCATTATTTGTTGCGTCAATTTAATCATTGTTTTAAAGGAAATGTCAGGATGTGCAACTTGATTAACAGTCCCAACTACAAAGATGTTCTCTTTTGGACTGTAATATGCTAATGCTCCAGAAAGTCCTGAATGTCCGATAAAGTAAGGTACAGCACCAGTCGGGTTAAAAATCCAAGGAAGTTTAAACAAGTGGATGCCAATACCTGATTTCATAGGAAAAAATATGTTATTCCATTCTTGCAATTCATTTATGTAGGATGATGGAAACAACTTGCCTGTAAAAAAAGCTTCTATAAAAACCAGCATGTCTGATGATGTTGATACCATACCTCCGTCAGCACCAAAAGAAGTCATTGCTTGGGGTATATTCAATTCGTTATCCTTATAATAAAGTATTTTTGGTGTTTTGTCAATTGAATCTTGATAGAGATAGGTCTTACTCAAGTCGAGTGGATGTATGATAAATTCTTTACAATTTTCGGCATACGATTTATGTGTTATGTTCTCGATGATTTTTCCTAAAAGTTGGAAATTTGCATCTGAATAGTTTGCCTTACCCTTTGTGCCGGGTGCAAAAAGCGGTGTCATTTTTTTTGTCCTTTCGATTGCTTGCTCAAAAGTCCAAAATTGGTCGTTACCTTCTATTATTTCATTTTCTAAACTTTTACCACTTGTTCCTTTGCCTTGGAAGTAATCAGGCAAACCCGAAGTATGAGAAAGTAAGTGTTTTATAGTGAGTTCTTCTGAATAATCCTTCACCTTGTATATGTGCAGTCCTGATAAAATTGATTTATCAATGTGTTTACTAATTTGATCATCAAGACTGAGTTTGCTTTCTTCTCTCAGTTTAAGAATTATTGCAGTCGTAAACAACTTAGTCGTACTTGCAATGAAATAAGGTTGATCTTTTAATAAATTGCCCGATACTCCGTTCCAAACCAACGTATCTTTTTTAATGGCGAAAGATGTCCCAAACACCTTTTTACCGTCAACTATTTTGTTAAGGATTGTTTGAAGTGATTTTTCTTTGTCATTTGTCATTTGTCCAAATGTTAGCTGAATAATTGTTAAGCAAAATAAAAATGTGCCTGTTTTCGTCATCGTCTATTGGCATTGGTGGTGCCTTTTTAAAATTTCCTTTCTCTCGGGTTAGCTTTGCAAACTCTTTAACAAAGCTTTGGACTGTGCATTGAATTGTGCGGCTTTAGCAATGTTCTTGCAATGGATTGTTTGTTATTCCTATTTATGTTAATGATTTTTATTCTTAAAACTATGGAAACTTAATGTTATTTGAGGAACGTTAAAAAATCATCAAGATTTCTATAATCATCTTTTTCGTATAAATCTTCATTATAGATATTCATATTCTGCATCAGCGAAAGACCAATTGCAGCTTCATAAGGAGTCATATACATATTGTATCCAACTTCATTTATAGTATCATTCCAATAACTTGTTTCACTCCTTCCTTCATATCTTAATTTCTTGAACCAACAATAAGCTTCATAATCATCAGTGAGAATTGCTCCACCTTTTCCTATTGGTAAATGCTTTTTATAATGAAATGAAAGGCAAACAAAAGTTCCAGATACATACATATTTGATGAAAATCTAAGAGCAGAATCAAAAATGGGATAAGGCTTTAATTGATATTGCCCCTTCCATTTGATATCCTCCAGGTTTACATTGCCACCAGCATTTATAATAGCTTGAGGAACGGAAAGGTAAGTTTTTCTTGGGATTGTCACACTTGCTACGTTCAAATATTTGCAACAAAGAAATATCGCATTTGTACAAGAGTCAACGCAGACTGCATACCTCGCTCCTGTGTAATTACAAAGCTCCTCTTCAAAAAGCTTTACTACTATATAAGGGTTATTCAAAGCACTATATTTCATTTCTTTATTTGTCATCTTGGGTCTATTTCAATTATTTTTGGATTTCAAAATTGTCATAGGTAATATTATTATCTCCCACATTAAATTATAAATGAGGATATTTTTGATTCCATTTTTCGCCATACAACTCTTCACAATAATATTCGCGTTTAATTAAGTCCTTCATGGATCGACAAAATTATTTAAAATCATCAATCGGGAACATATTATTTTTATTTATTGAAGCTATGGATAATTTTTCAACTTGAAAACCATAATGCATTTTGAAGCTATGATAACAAGAGCAAAGGATAAAAACCTTAACGTTTTGCAGCTACCCGAAGGTTGCGATTTCGGAGCATTTCACTGTCTACCAGCAACAAACTTAATACGAATCGCAATCCCGAAAGCTTTCGGCATCATTCAGCACTTAATCGCCAATTTCTTGCCGGTGCTGTCATGGCTAGTACTTCTTTTCATTGTCCTTCAATATTAACAACACGTTTTGCACTTCTTTTCTTTCCATCAATAATGACAACACTGCAAGGTTCTGTTTGTGATACTTCTTTTCTTACAAACTCTCCCTTTTTATTATATACATAAGTTGTCACCTTACAGAGCGTTCCATCTTCAGAACAATACGTTTCTTGATGCATGGTTCCACTGGGCTGATTGTAAGCGGCACTGTAAAAACCACCGTCGGGCAATTTATATTCGTAATTCGTTTTTTTCTTAAACTCATTATACCGCTCGGTATACAAATATTCTGGACACCAGTTTGTGAATTTTCTATATTCCATTATGTCTCCATCATCAAATCTCACAATGTATTCATTATACAGCTCATTAAAGTGGTTGTAAAAATATTCATTCTTGATAGAACAGCTGTCTGGAGGTAAAGTGGTAATGTGAACACAACCATCACTGGTGTTTATTTCAGCTACAAACTTGTTAAAGTAAAAATAATTATATCCATTTGTTTTGATATAGTACGTATTTCGTTCTATGTTAACAATCGTATCTCGGCTTCTTTTTATTTTTAAGGAACAGAAATTACTCAAATCTCCATTTGCGGGTATTGCCTGTTTCCCATTATTCGGAAGTTCGGTATCTGTATCATTGTAATAGTTATAAATGCTATCACCTAATGCTATTCCGTTGGGATTATAGGCAATTCTTACTTTGTAAACACCGGCAAATAGTGGAACTCCAAAACTGTGGTGCGAAGAGTTTTGTGTGTGGTAATTATAATAATTTTCAAAATCATTTAAGTGTATGGGAACTATAATTTGTTCAAGCGGTTTTAGGTATTTGATCTGAACGGTTCCTGTGTCATGAACCATCATGTTTAACATTCGGTCTTCCGTATATCTCAGAAGCATTGTGTTATTTGCTTTATCATAGGCATTCAGGTAAAACAACTTTTGTCCAACGTTTTGTGTATGAGGAATTAAAACAGGGTGCGAATTCTCCTTGTCATTGTTCTTTATGGTAATATTGAACGTTATTTTTTCACCTTCAAAATAACTCTCTTTGTCAGTACTTAAAGAAAAGCTAATATATGTAGGTTTTAGATCTGCTTGGGCGCTATTGCACAACAAAATACATAAAATAAGTATGATTGATGTCTTCATTGTTAATTACGTATTTTTTTCAAAATAATAAAAATATTCCCTTAACCAGCTTTGTGCGCTGCCATTTGGATACCAGTGATGAAAGGAAATAATCAGATAATTTTTATGTGAAATAATTGGTGTCCATACTCCTCTATATTTGTCAGAAATATCCAAATATTTATTTATTTGAAATGTGTTTTCCAAGTACGATTCTGCTGAACTAAATTTTTTCGGGATTGTGTCGCTTATATGAAATTCAGTAAATATATCTGCAATTGTCAGCCATTTTTCTTGTTTACTGTTTTGGTATAGGTTGTTTATATCACGACGATTGGATTTTCCGCCAACTTCTTCATAGCCCGTATGAATATAGTACACCAACTTCCACTTATCCTTAAAATCGAGTGGTTTTTTTTCTTGTTTGCCATTAAAACAATTTACAGTTGAGTCAAACTCTCTTCTCAATTGTTTAATCAAGTCATTACTGTCCAGTTTGTTTAAATAGTTGCCAAAAGGAATATTATCAAGCTCATGAATGAGTTGAGCAAAGGACTTATTAGAATTTAGGAGAACTAAAGATAGAATCAGTCCATTAATCGTTATTCTCATTTTGTTCATTTCTAGAAGTCTGTTTGTGCTTTTTACCGTCGCTGTTTAAGCTTGTCGTATAACCGTTTGTTCACTCAGCAGCTTTCGGGAATACTATCTCAAAAGTACATTTGGAAACGAAAATATCCTAGCAACTTGATGACTTTTACAACCTCAAATGTTAGCGATGCATAAAACAGCTGTTAGCTGTGATATATAATTTTCGGGTTGCCCTTGTATACTCTTAGTGGCTGGCATTCTCATTGTTCTTGTATTATCGATTGCCCTTTTGATTTATCACCCGAAGTCCATTCCCAATTTTCATGAAGACGAATTTTTCCGTTTTCAAGTATTTCTGGTTTCGAAATACAGATTCCTGTCATCAATTCGTCATTGTCATTTACTTGATGATAACGCATTTCTATATTTCCTACATGGTCAACCAAACCAATTAGATGTCCATATTTAATCTTTCCTCCTGAGTATTCAGATGTCAAAATGTTTCCGATTTGCTTGTAATGAAAAAGAGTCTCGTTTGACGTTTCTCCGTTTTGAGTATTGCTAATCGGTCTGAATTTTTTGTCGTTATAGTTCATTGTGTCGTTTTTTTTAAACTCGTTTACGGTTAGTATCTACGAGAAGTTGTTGATTTCATAATAATTAACTTTCCAAGGCCAATGAAGAACTTGTTTTGAATACCAATAGTTATCGAGAATTTCAACAACTGAGCTATCAGTTTTGTATAGTCGATACTTTACCTCGTTTTTTACTCTTTTATATATTTTCCATTAACGTATCTGTATGTTCCTTCTGTTTTGTCTGCGGAAAAATTATATTGGTATGGCGATTTTTTAAGTACTGTCTTATTTTTTGCTTTTGTCTTTTCGACATCAAGTTCAAGCTTATAACCTTTTGTCTTTATCTTTAAGTTACTAATTGTGATTTTTCCTGCATCATCAATTCTAAAATTATATAACCGAGATACTACACCTTTTATTCTACCTCCATCCACATTTTTTGTGTCAAATTTGGATCTATAAAAATTAGTTGCCTCAAACATCTTTTCTTTCGTGTCTAAATTCCAAATTTCATACGTTGAAACGGAGACATATTCTCTCGAAACAGATGTCGAGCCCACCTTATCATCTTTTCCCCCATAACTCCTAAAAAATATAATTTCTTTTGAGCCAATTCCATCTATTTGAATTGAATCTACAACTTGTAAATCTTTAAATTCACAAGATAAACTGACATTTATTTCACTCAAATAAAGTGTGTCTTTTTGATTGTTATAAACATAAATTCCTTTTTGAATGCCAATATATAGAGACCTTTCAATTTGACTCAAGCAGGGATTTGAACATATAAGGATTGTGAACAATAGAATCTGCTTCATTCGGTCTATTATTTGTAAATGTCATAAAATTTCCAGTACGAAAATAGTCCTATGAGAATAATGTAAATAAGGTTGTTTATGGTAAATAACCCTAAGCCAAGGTAACTCCAACTATTATTCTTTAAAAGTCTGTAATTAATCAAAGAAAAAGGTAAAATAAGTAGTAGCAATAGAAATGGTATGTATGAAGTCAAACTTACAAAAACATTTGTTGGGTCTTTATATGGTGCAGGAAAGTAGAATACGTTAACACTACCACTTAATACAATCATATAGTAAAACAAGATTAAGCCAATAGGAAAGAGCAATATTTGAATATAAGAATACCTTTTATTCTGTTTTTTTCTAAAATATTGAAAAAGAAAGAAAATAGAAGTCAATAAAAAAAAGGCCGCAGAAGCAACTATAAATACTCCTATTAAAATACTGTCTTTAGGGGTTTTGAAAAGGCGTAATTTCTCAAATTCAGGGTTATACGGAAACAGGGTTTCTACCGCAATAATGTGGTCGCCTTTTTTTAACTCTTCACTGAGGTTAAATTGAACGGTTGTCTTGAAGTCGTGATAAAAATACAAGTTTACCGTCCCATTATTTAAGTCCCAAATAGAAGAAATCAAAGTTCCATCACCAATTTTGTTTCTACAAACGTGCATTGTATCCAACAAGTCGGTGCAGAATTTAAGCGTCGTGTCAAATCCGCTTTTTATAAATGCCACACCGTTTCGGTATCTGTCAAGTTTCTTAGCATTTTGTTCTGGAGTAATGGAAGGGCAAAAATTTGCTATAACGTAAGTTGGGTCATTACCGATTGTTAATTTGTATGGCTCTACAATTAAATATTTACCGGATTTATCAACGTAAATAAAAACATCTTCGATAAAATAGCTGTGGTCGTATTTACCTATATATTCTTGAACTTCTTCAACTGTTTTGCAATTGTGTAAAATGTCTTTCAAATATTTTGTTGGGTTAGATATAGGTTTTCTGTTCGCAAAGGTTGCTTGTTTTGGGTGGTAGGCAACAAGTCTTTCAAATACGAGACCCATTTCATTCATTCCTGATTGTGGTGCATATCCATTTTCTCCGTCAAATCTAGCTCCTGTAAATGCTGCACCGTATTTATCAATAGCTGCAGTTTCAAACCAAATATGAGGTGTTGTAAACCAAGCGTCGTGGTTACTTCCAAAAATTGTTCTGTTGCCAATTGTGATTTTATATCCACTACACGCAATACCGTCTTGTATGACAGCAAAAGTTATAATCGTGAATAACGTTAGTCTAGCAAATTTCATTTATTATTATTTTGGTTATCTTAATTTGTCTAACGTTTTATTTGATTTTCGATTATGATTGCAGTGTCGTTCTAAATCAAGTGTTTCTTTTGCCAATTGAAAATCAGCAAAGCTAAACCCGTGTTATGCGTTCGTTGTTTGCTTCGTCCCATAGTCAGCTTTTAACAATGAGAACATAGTCATGTCGTAATACTTACCATTCCAAAACATCCACTCTCTTAAAATACCTTCTTTCTTAAAGTTCAGCTTTTCGAGAACTTTTTCTGAGGTGATATTTCCTTGCATAACTTCCGCCTCGATTCTTTTTATTTCAAGTTGGTTAAACCCAAAATTTATAACGGTCTTTAAAGCTTCGGTTATGTATCCACTATTCCACTGCTCGGTCAGTAGGTCGTAAC
>JBIKQS010000271.1:0-3779 GCA_044349575.1 Crocinitomicaceae bacterium | reverse complement strand
ATTGAAAATAGTGCCCCGAATTTGCAAATTGCTTCTTGTTCAAACTATTTTGTGTGAACTCCCAACTTAACGAGCTTCCAAAAAAAGAGGTAAGGTCTGCCGTATCTTTATTGGTGAAATTTGTATTTTGATAATACTCATCATCTAATTCAAAATACCGAAAATTGAATGTTGATTTGGAATTGTTTCCAATTGGATGTTTAAATTGTACACCTGCATACATTTCATTTTGTACCAAGAAGGAAGGCTGGACATCTTCAAAAAAAGTTGCGAAACTTCGGAAATAATCCCACCGATTCATCACGAAATAAGCAGACGCAGAAACGGGGTAAATACTTGGTAGTTCAATATTTACATCAGTTTTAACGGAACCGTAAAATTTTCCAAAATACGATTCAGCATGAATACTTGAGGCAGCGGAACCAACCATTTTGTATGTCAAACCAATATACCCTGTATTTACGGGTCGAGATGAAAAATGACCGCCCAAATCTAGCTGAAAATCTCTTGCTTTCCGAATGAATAATTTGAGGTTATAACTTGAATCTTTTTTCAAGGAAAGAGTTGGATAGATAAAATCAATCTGTGGTGTTGAATACAATCTGAAATATCTTTTTTCAAGTTTTTCATCCGTTAGCGATCTTTTTGAATTACCTCCAAGAATCGTTCTTTTTGCGAATTTGACACCCCTACTCTTTTGTTCATCTTGTTCAACTGAACTAATTTTCAATGGTACGATTGACCCACGGAAAACCTTTCTTCGTTCAGTTAACTCATCCACAGAGATTCGTCTATCTACTTTTAATTTTAGCGAATCAATTATTTCAATCGTTGCCTTGTAGCCTGATTCAATTGCTGATTTTGCATCCTTAAAATCGAAGGTTCCAATATTGGATTTGGGTTGAATGATCAATCCATCTTCACACGGCAGATTAAAATTGGAATAACTAACCAACATATTTTGAAGAACACCAATGAAATCTTGTTCGTCCGGAGCTGAAGCATTTCCAGAAACATTACTTCCAATGATGAAATCAGGTTGGAATTCGGTATACATTACATCAGCCGGGAAGTTATTATACAAACCACCATCAAAAAAGAGTGTGCCATTAATTCGAATTGGATTGACATACAAAGGATAGGTCATAGATGCACGAACGGCTTCATTCAAATTTCCTGTGGAAAAAACGACACTTTTTTTTGTTAGAAAATCAGATGCAACACAACGATATGGGACAAATAAATTATTAAAATCGTACTTTTTTGAGGCCCCAACGGTACCCATGATTTGCATCATTCTAAAATCAAGTAGAGCGGGATTAACCAAATTCAAGGGAATTGATCTACGGAGAAGACTATCTTTCGAAAAAGAAAAATCCACTGTTCCCGCATGCTGATCGGCTTCACGAAATAGAAACCTCTTTGATGCATCGAGTTCACCTGAAGTCATTTTTTGAAATTCCTCGGATAAAATAAACCCTTCAATTTCTTGCGGAGAATATCCCGCTGCATACATGGCTCCGGTAAGAGCCCCTGCTGAAGTACCCGTTATAAAATCGATTGGAATTTCGTTTTCTTCCAAGGCTTTCAAAACACCTATATGCGCTAATCCTGCTGCTCCTCCCCCACTTAACACAAGTCCAATTCGCTCTTGTGAACACAAGGAATGGATGTTCAAAAAATGAATAATAAATAGCAGAAAAGGGAGTTTTATTCGGCTCAATTTTGTTCCTTTGTAAACAAAAATAAGTCATTGTCAGCAGACTAGCATCAACCAAAAAAAAATGAAAGAAAATTTAACAAATAGCATTCAAACAATCACATTAAAAACATTTTACGGTTTTGAACAAACCTTAGCAGATGAATTAACTGAACTTGGCTATAAAGACCTTACCCTTTTGAATCGTGCTGTTCAATTGAAAGGAACTTGGAAAGACATTTATTATTTGAATTTACACAGTCGTTGTGCTATTTCTATTCTTGTTGAAATTGCCAAATTTTCGATCAAAGAAGAAAAGGACGTTTATAAAAAAGCCAAGCAAATTCCTTGGACTGAATGGTTTGATATCAAAAAATCATTTGCCGTTAAAGGAGCAGTTTTTTCAACTATTTTCACAAACACCAAGTACCCAATGCTCTTAGTAAAAGACGCAATTACGGATACGTTTAGAGAAAAATACGAAGATCGACCGAATGTTGAAATTTCAAGACCCGACGTATTGATCGATTTATACGTTAAGGAAAATCAAGCTACAATCTCCATTAATACCAGTGGCGCGCCACTTTTTCAGCGTGAATACCGTAAAGAAACTGGCTTAGCACCTATGAATGAAGTAGTTGCAGCCTGTTTGATTCGCATGTCAGGTTGGGACAGGAAAACTACTTTTCTTGATCCATTTTGTGGCTCAGGAACTTTAGTCGCAGAGGCTGCATTATTAGCAAGCGGAATCCCTTCCAACATCGAAAGACAATTTTATGCATTCAAAAATTTGAAAAATTTTGATAGTGATTTATGGAATTCCATTTATGATGCTGTTGACTATAAAATTAGGGACTTACCTTGTAGAATCATTGGATCAGACATCAATGACACTATGATTTTAAAAGCTCGGAGAAACATTCGGAATTTTGCTTTTTCGAGATCCGTTGAAATCAATGGCATGAACTTTAACCAAGTGAAATCGAATGATGAACCTGTATTTATTATTACCAATCCACCCTATGGAGAGCGCATGGGAGATAGAATCAACGAACTCTATGAAGCGATCGGAAATTGGTTGAAACATTCTATGACCAATTCAGTTTGTTGGATTATATCATCCAATGATGATGCACTAAAATCAGTAGGTTTAAAAACATCTGTACGCCAAAAAGTGTTTAATGGAGATCTTGAGTGTAGTTTTCGAAAGTTTGAAATCTACGCCGGAAGTAAAAAACAGCAAGAAATTAATGAATAAACTTAGCCTCGTTGTACCATGAAAATTCTTCTTTCTCCGGCAAAATCTATTCAAACAGAGGGAATAAAATCGGAAGTTTATTCAAATATGCCTGCTTTTGTTTCCGAATCAGAAAGATTAGTTAAAAAACTGAAAAAGTTGAAACCAAAGTCGCTCGCGGCAATTATGGATATTTCCACGGATTTAGCAAATCTCAATTACGATCGTTTTCAACATTGGTCAACTGAAACTCATGAGGAATGGCTCCCGGCTGCTGCTATTTTTACCGGCGAGGCATACAAAGGTTTGAATTACAATGAGCTTTCTGAATCAAGTAAACAAAAAGCCCAAGAACGCTTGCGCATCTTATCCGGATTGTATGGTATATTGAAACCCGCCGATTTAATTTTACCCTATCGACTTGAGATGGGCACTCCTTTTCAACTAACTCCGAAAGAAACGTCTCTTTATTCGTTCTGGAGACCTAAATTGACAAAACACTTAGCCAAAGAACTTTCCACTGATGAAATCATAATCAACTTGGCGTCTGCTGAATACAGCAAGGCAATTGATTTAAAAAAATTAAAAAATCGAGTAATAACTCCAACATTCAAAGAGTTTAAAAACGGTAAGTTTTCTACCGTAATGATTTTTGCAAAACATGCTCGTGGAAGGATGAGTCGTTACCTCATTGAAAATGATTTGACTGATATTGAAGAACTCAAAAATTATAACGTAGACAATTACGAATTCAACCAAGAGCAATCCGCTGAAAATGAATGGGTTTTTATTAGGTAATCTATATTATTTAAAATAAATCCTTCACTTTTCCGACTTTTAAAC
>JBIKQS010000270.1:0-3793 GCA_044349575.1 Crocinitomicaceae bacterium | reverse complement strand
TAAAAATTTCTGATCGCATAATATCCAAAGAAGACGGTAATATTATCTCATCTGAATATAGGGTTTACAGAGTTCGAAATGTATTTTATCATTTGTGTGACACTACGAATTTTCCAAATTTTTCAGCAGAAGTAGCAAAACGCGGACTACAACCAAACGACCCTTTGTTATCACAGTTTATAAATACCATTGATACCGTTCGTTATAATAAAATCCCATATACTAAATCAGAGAAAAAAAAGAATAAGATTAAAGAACAAGGAAAGGTTCTCAATCCCTTTCGTGATGTAATTGTGACTTATAATGGGAAAAAGCCACCTATTAGGCCAAGCTATCTTGAACTTCAAAACTATTTAGAAAAAACAAACTACTACAAGGATTACTATTTGGATAGATCTTACAAAAGTCTTCTTCAACTCGGCTTATTTAGTTCCATAAAACCTCACTTTGTTGAAATTCAAAATAAAAACCAAATTGATGTTCATTATTACTTGGTTCCAGCTGAAAAACAATTGGTGCGATTTGAACCGCGATTTAAGAATTCAAATGGCTTCCTAGGGCTTTCAGCCTCCGTTAATTACACCAACAAAAACCTATTTAGGGGTGGCCAAAAATTAACGCTATCTTTTGGTGGTGGATTTGAGTCACAGCCTCCTGTTTTTGATCGCACAGAAAGTGGAGATAAAATTCAAACTTCCAACAGAAGCTTTAACACATTTGAAATTGGACCTTCCTTGAAATTAGAAATTCCAGGACTTTTTCCTGTACCTGTAACCAAACTTTCGAAGAGACAAAAGCCACAAACAATGATCAACTTGGCTTATAATTTTCAAAAACGAGATATCTTCGACCGAGAAATATTTCAATTAAATTATTCGTGGCAATTTATAGAAGATAAATGGCAACTTTTTCAATTTGGTTTACCCCTAGCCTCTTCTATAAAATATGTTTTGTTCAATCCAAGTGATGATTTCAGTTCAAAAATCAACCAATTGAATGATCCATTTTTGAAAAACACCTATTCCAATCAGTTTATTTGGCAAGATTTCAGATTGTTTTATGAATTGAATAACCAAAAACGAGATGAATCTAAACGTAAAAGTCAAGATAATATATATTTTAGTTCTGCACTTGACTTAGCCGGAAATACGCCATGGTTTTTTAGAGGAAATCAAGAAATGAATTCTCAAGATCAATATCAAATTTTTGGACTTGGTTATTCCCAATTTTTAAGAATCGATAACGATTTTATTTATTCAACAAAGATTAATGTAAAAAGTAGTTTGCACGCTCGTCTTCAAGCTGGTTATGGTCTTCCTTATGGAAATTCATCCACATCATTACCTTACGACTACAGTTTCTTTGCCGGAGGTGCCAATGATAACCGTGGTTGGAAAGCACGAAGCCTAGGCCCTGGCGTTTATAAATACTATCTCGACACAAACAGAACAATTACTCAAGTAGCTGATATACGTTTAGGAATGTCTGTAGAATATCGATTCAATATCACCAAAACATTCAAATCCTGTTTATTCATGGATGCAGGAAACATTTGGACAAATAAAACCGATGCCCAACGTGCCGGAGGAGAGTTTACAAGCGACTTTTACAAACAGATTGCATTCGCAGCTGGAACGGGGGTTAGAATAGACCTTAGTTTTTTCATTGTTCGGTTTGATATTGGTTTTCCTATTTATAATCCGGTATTTCCAAGTGGTTCTCAGTGGTTTTTCCAACCGAGTACCAACTATATTAATGAGGGATTGCAAAAATTTATTGGTCCTGAACCGGTTGGCGGTTATACACAAGAACAACGAACACAAGTTTTAAATATACTACCAAAGAGATTTATACCAGCAATTCACTTCGGTTTAGGTTTTCCATTTTAATCCCAAACTCACGTTATTTACGATTATTCAACGTAATATATTCAGTAGATTCACCGTTTGAAAACTGTAATAAGTTTATTTCTGATGCTGTAATTTCTAGATACGTTTGCTCAAAAAGCCATTCCCCCAAATTAATATACCTAGCGTTATTCTCTAAAGGAATATCCAACGGCAAATGACGATGTCCGAAGATAAAATAATCTACGTATTCATTTTTTAAATACTCTTGACAATAATGAAACAGTCTTTCATCATTAATATCGTTAAATACAAAATCCTCCTTTCCGGTTGCAGCTCTACTTTTCTTGGAAGAGAAGGATGCTAATCCAATACCAAGGTTTGGATGCAAACGAGCAAATAACCATTGACATGCTTTATTTCTAAAAATTTGTTTTAAAAATTTATACTTAAAATCTCCGGGACCTAACCCATCTCCATGACCAATTAAATATTTCTTTCCGAAAAACTCTCGTTGTATGGTATGATCATGCAATTCGATTCCCAATTCTTTTGGGAGATAATCAAAAATCCACATATCATGATTACCCTTGAAAAGATGAATCTTAATTCCTGCATCTGTTAATTCAGCAATTTTACCTTGCAATCGAACAAAACCCTTTGGAATAGCATGTCTGTACTCAAACCAGAAATCAAAAACATCACCAACCAAAAAAATCTCAGTTGCTTTATGCTTAATCGAATCCAACCACCAAACTATTTGTTTTTCACGCTCCAAGCTCTTCTCATAAGAGGGAGAACCCAAATGAAAATCTGAAGCAAAATAGATATTTTTTTCTTGGCTCAAATCAGAATCCAAAGATTTTTTGCAATTCAGCGTCTAATGCTTGACCACGCAAATTGGTATTAATTATCTTCCCTTCTTTGTCAATTAAAATTGTTAAAGGAATACTACCTACACCATAAATTCTTGCCACCTTACTTTGCCATCCACCTAGATCTGAAACATGATTTGGCCAAACCAACCCATCTTTTTGAATAGCATCTAGCCATTTCGCCTTGTCGCTGTCCAAAGAAACACTCATAATAGTAAAACCTGAATCTTTATACTTAGCATATGTTTTAACCACATTTGGATTTTCTTTTCTGCAAGGTCCACACCATGATGCCCAAAAATCAATTAAAACCACGTTTCCTTTTAAATCGGACAATTTCATTTTTGATTTTCCATCTGTTTTTAGCTCTTCAAAATCAGGAGCTACTTTACCCTTTGCCAATGGATTATCATCAATCATTTTCTTTTTAAACTTCAAGTATTTTTCTTGTTCAATTTTTACTAAAGAACTTTCTGAGAAAGCATTAATAACCTGAGCAACAACTAATTGATAATTCTCAAAATCTTTTTCTGGATCAAACATTTTAATCATGGGATACAGAGCAGCTGAATTTTGATTCATTTGCACATAATTTTGTTTAAACTGTTGGAAATCCATATATCTTGGCGTAATCGCATTAGATAATTCTTGCTGCTTAGATGGATTTTTCTTTAGTTCATTATTTGCTGAATCTAGAATCTTATTCCACGTATTCTCAGCACGTTGAAATTCCATCAATTGTTGAGACTCATCTGAATTTATAATGTTGCAAAATTTATCCAACTTATTGCCATCTCCATAAATTTTGATTTCAGAATTGTTTCGTAGAATGAGAGGAATAAGCTGATTATTCAATTTTACATGATAATAATCTGCAGAATTTAGTTTTCCCTTTAACGCAAATGAACCATCGGATTTTAATGGCGATTTCAAAATATTCTGGAATGCTCCATTCGGCAAAATTTGAATCAGTTCAATTTCCTTAAATTGCGTATTGACAATCTGTCCAGTAACTGAAATTGAAATTTCTGACTGTGCAAAAAAATAGTTATTGAGTAAAAGAATTAGTAC
>JBIKQS010000269.1:0-3807 GCA_044349575.1 Crocinitomicaceae bacterium | reverse complement strand
TATAACCAGTACTCCAATCATAAACCACATGCTCAACCAAGTTCCCAGTAGCATGGTCGTCCAAAAATTCTTGGTAGGAGAAATAACGATGGTTGTAAAGTTTGAATGCTTCTTTAAGCTAATTCTCTCGCTAATCAATTTCATTTTTCAAAGATACTATTCCTTTTTTTATCATTTGTTTGTGTTTCTGCTAAAATATTCAATTGGGGTTGAAGTTGATTTTTTTTTGTTTTAAATGTTATTTTTGTTTTAAAGCGACATATTTTGACGCATTAATCATACAATTTTGTTTTCAAATTAATTATTGAAATATGAAAATGAATAAAAATGAAACCATTATTCAAGTAAAAACGACTGAAAAAGAGAAGCTTGAATTAATTGATAAACGAGTTGAAATTCAAAAAAAACGAATTGATATTAAAAAAGTAAAAATGGAAGTGGGTAAAATAATTGTGGAAACAGAAAAAGACCAGCTCGATTTGATTGAAAAAAAAGTCAAAATCCGTTCTCATCAGCTTGAAAATAAAAAAGCTAAAATGGAATTGGAAGACTTACAGATTGATAGAATATCTCGTTCTAACCGCCTTGTATCAGACAAGATTTGGTCTGTTTTGATTCCGTTAATGGTTAGTACGGTAGATGAGGATCGAACTATATTGGGTAGCGAACCATTTTACACGCCGCTGTTAAAAGGTAGGCATAAGGAAACAGCAATGAATAAATTAATGGAATTAATAAATCAATTATGAATAAAATTAAGCATCAACATTATTTGAATAAAGAAAAGTTGGCTTCTTACGAATTAGATTTCTTTGTTGAAGTAACTTTAAAACGTTTGGGGCAAGAACTGGAAAGAATGAGAAATACATTGTTTACTAATTATTGTTGCCATCCTACTGATTATGTGGATTTATTCGGATTAAATGAACAAGCATGGGTTGGTGCTTTGAATAACGCAATCATTCGATCATTTCCAGAAGCAGATACTTTATTAGAGTTTACGGTTTATAATGGAACAAATTTTCATGGAAGGGGGGATTTATTAGTACACTGGAAAAATTCTCAGGGTGAAAAAATTAACCTATTATTTGAGGCGAAACAAAATAAGGAAATTGATGCCGCAAGGATGAAGGAAGATTCAACTATTTATATCAAAGATATAATGAAACAAGGAAAGGATTATATTGAAGCAGATTCGGATTACTTTAATAAAAGAGAAAATCTTTATATTATCCCGATTGTTTTTTCTTGGATACCAAATGATGAATTGTTAAAAATTGCTATGGATTACATGAAATCAATCGATGAAAAGTCAGAGCATTTTTGCTCCTTGTATTTTGAAGGTTATCGTGGTGCTTGGGTATATGGCTCAGTTTTCAATTCTAAAGGAGAACAGTTAAAAAATGTCTAAACGTGGTTATATTTCTCGGTATTTATTGATTTTAAAAAAACTCAAAGCCAAACCTTATTCTACTTTTGAGGAAATTCAAGATTATATTGAAAGACAAGTTGATTTTTTACAAATGCAAGATGATACTTTGTTAATTGGGTTTTCCAAACGCACATTTCAACGAGATCTTAAAGAAATCAGGAATAACTTTGGAGTTGAAATAGAGTTTTCACGTACTTTAAAAGGTTACTGGATTGTTCAAAACGAAACAGAAAACATGAATTTTCAACGAATGATGGAAGCATTTGACATGTTTAATTCTTTGAATTTGGCTCAGGATTTAAAACCCTATGTGCAATTAGAAAATCGCACACCTCAAGGAACTGAAAATTTATACGGGCTGTTGCATGCCATTAAAAACAAATTAACAATAGAATTTTCACACAAAAAGTTCTGGGAGGTTGAATCAACGAATAGAACGGCAGAACCCTATGCACTGAAAGAATATAAAAATCGATGGTACTTAATTGCAAATGATTTAAAAGATCAAACGGTCAAAACTTTTGCACTCGATCGATTAACAGAACTACATATTTCCAGAAATTCTTTTGTTTTTCCATTAAATTTTGATTTGGAAGAAAAATTCCGTTTTTGTTTCGGAATTAGTAGCCCCAACGGATTAACACCTGAAGTAATTGAGTTACAATTTGATCCCGATCAAGGAAAATACATAAAATCACTTCCGTTGCATGGTACACAAGAAATTTTAGTAGATAACGAAATGGAATTACGAATTTCTTTAAAACTGTGCATCACCTATGATTTGATAATGGAATTGCTGTCTTTTGGCGACACAGTTAAAGTAATTAAACCTCCGTTTTTAGTTGAAACGCTAAAACAAATGTATTTAAATGCATTAGCACATTATAGTGATTCGGACTAAATTCAATTAATTTTTATTGTTATTTCCAAAATTCTGTGCCGTATATTTGTTCCATGCTCAACATCCAAGATTCTCTACAAATACTAAAGCATCTTTCTTTCAGAAGAGCATGGAATTTAGTCTTGTTAAAAAGCAGTTATTTCATTTCTCGAGTTCTTAGAAAATCTATTCACTTCGGAAATCCATTTTCGTTGAGTATTGAGCCTACTACAGCGTGTAATTTAGGTTGTCCTGAATGTCCTAGCGGATTGAAGCAGTTTACTCGTCCTACAGGCAAATTAGACCTAGATTTACATAAAGAAATGTTGAGCCAAGTTAAAAAAAGTGTTTTTTACATCAATTATTACTTCCAAGGTGAACCCTTTTTACATCCTCAATTTCTAGATTTGATTCGTGACGCAAAAAAGGCAAAAATATACACAGCAACTTCCACAAATGCTCATTTTATTTCAAAAGAAAAAGCCGATGAAATTGTGAAATCTGGATTGGATCGCTTAATCATAAGTATTGATGGAATGACACAGGCAACCTATGAACAATATCGTGTGCATGGTCAATTACAAAAAGTGATTGAGGCGAGTAGATTCCTAGTTGAGTCAAAAAAACAATTGCAATCATCTACTCCGCATTTGATTTTTCAATTTTTGGCGGTAAAACCCAATGAACATGAAATTCCGGCTGTTTTTTCGCTTGCTAATGAATTGGAAATAGATGAGGTGCGCATTAAAACGGCTCAGTTTTACAACTATGAAGATGGGAATACACTGATGCCGACAAATGAAAAATACAGTCGCTACAAACGAACTTCTTCAGGTAAATATATTTTGAAGGGAGATCCGGGAAATCATTGCTGGCGCATGTGGTCGGGGAGTGTATTGACCTGGGATGGAAAAGTGGTTCCGTGTTGTTTTGATAAAGATGCACAACATAGCATGGGATCGTTGGGAAAACAATCGTTTCAGGAAATTTGGCGAACAGAAAAATACCGAAATTTTAGACAGGCTATATTATCCAACCGAAAAGAAATCGATATATGCTCTAATTGTTCAGAAGGAACGAAAGTGTGGAATTAAGTTATTTGAGGATACTTTTTGCTGTCATTAGTAGAAAATCAACTGATTTTGAATAATCTAAAAATTCATATTCTAATCCAATTTTTCTAATATTTCGATAATAATCAGCGTTGTTAATGTAGTAATATTTCTCTAACTGAATAGCGGCCGCTTTTTCTCCAATTTTTTGTCGCAAAAACCACTTTTCAATCAACCTTGCCGTTCGTCCGTTACCATCTTGAAATGGATGTATTTTAACAAATACTAAATGTAGAAGAGATGCATAGTAAAAGATTTCATAATCATTAAGATTTGAATGAACGATCAATTCTAAATCATGTGAAAATTTAGCTAATTCCTTATCCAATTGTTGAGGATTTGCAGCAATGTATTCTATTTTATCATCACTATTTAGAACAAAC
>JBIKQS010000268.1:0-3817 GCA_044349575.1 Crocinitomicaceae bacterium | reverse complement strand
AGGATTACTCCAATCCGACCAATTGAAAGGTGAAACAAATTCAAAAAAATCAAAAATACTTTTATCAACCTCTAGTAATGGTTGACATTTCAGCAACTTAGAACCCAAATTTTTTATAACCCCATTCTGATCTATAATTAGGTAAAATGGATTGTTAAATTCAAGTGAATCAAGAAAAATATTTTTCTCCTTTTCAAGAACATTACTTTTTCTTCGTAATTCCAACAGATTGATTACACTTTGAGAAAGGGTTTTTAGTCCTTCTAATTCAACATCAGTTATTTTTTTAGGTTGGTCATCAATTACGCAAAGAGTACCAAGAGAATATTCATCCTCGTTAACCAAGGGGATTCCTGCGTAGAAGACAATATTTGGATCTCCCAGTACAACTGGATTATCCTTAAAACGATCATCTAATCGCGCATCTTCAATAATAAAGGGTTCATTTGGTGAATTAATGGTATGAGCGCAAAAAGACAATTCTCTTGGCGTTTCGGCTACATCAATACCAATTTTAGATTTAAACCATTGACGATCATTATCGATCAAGGTAATTAAGGCGATTTTTGTACCACAAATTTGAGCCGCTAATCGGGTAAGCGCATCATATTCCTCCTCAGAAAACGTATCAAGGATATTATAACTTTTTAATGAATTCAGTCGATCATCTTCATTGTGAGGAAATGGAGCAGCTTGCATTCGTTAGTTTACCACTTAATTAAGAAAACATGACAATCGTTATGCTCGTTTTTCTCTTGGATTTGTTCAGTAGAAACAACCAAATCAAATCGTTTTCCAAGCCCTTTAATCAGACCATAAAGCATTGGCACTAAGCCCGCTCTGTGCGACCTGTATTCTAATTCAACGGAGTTTTCAGTCTCATTACGTGTAGAAAATTGAGGCGCCGCTAATTCGGGCATAATGTTGTTAATTCTGTAATGTAACATATCCAAATTACCCAGGAATTCAACAAAAGTTGACCCTGTTAAATCCATTAAATCTCCGTATCCTTCATCAGCTGTGTAAAGTATCCAATATTCTCCAAATGCTTCAAGTATGGCGGCGGCATCAGCTTTCAAAACCATGGATGCATTTTTCACCAAATCGTAGGTCAATTTATCCGGGTATGGATTCATACCTATAAATTCCTCATCGTGAAAATCTGAAAGACGACAAATCTCCTTCCAGGTCTCTTCACCATGATTAGTAACTACCAAATCCTTAATTGCCTTATTTACTAACCCGTACATAATTACCAAAATTTATTAAGTATGAAATACAAAATTGCATGAAATAATTGTCTTTGGTCATTATACTGTAAATCTATTATTAGGTTATACGTATAACTACGTAGATTATTCTAAGGATTTTTATGCAAATATGAAAAGTATCTATTTTGAAGGTGCCCTTGATTAGAATCTAAAAAATTGATATATTTAACTTTTTAGTATTAATTTTAACAAAACCTTTTCAAAATGAATAATTTAGAATTTTTTAAGTCTTGTTTAAAAAATGAATTTCAAGCTACTTTTGATATAATATCCGCCTTACCTGCAGATCAATTGGACTACCGACCTCATCCAAATAGTAGAAGTGCCTACGAAATTGCTGAACATATCATTGCACACGCGTATGATTTTGGGGTGATTCTTAACGAAAAAAGATGTGATGAGTGCCTAGAATTACCATTCAACTCTATCGGTGAGGGTGCTGAGAAATTAAAACTTTATTGGAATAATGCTTTAGAAATTCTTGATGGGATTTCTGAAGATTCATTTAATACCACTCCTGTAGATTTTTTAATAGCTGGAAAAATGTTTGCAACAATTCCCAGAGGAGGGATGATGTGGTTTTTCTTAAATGATGTTATTCACCACAGAGGTCAATTAAGCGTTTACATTAGACCAATGGGTGGTAAAAACCCCGCGGTTTATGGATACAGTTTCGACACAATCCAAACTGTATAAATTAGTTGAAACAAAGCCGATTTGCAATGTTCTGCAAGCCTCTACGCACAAAGATATTTATTATAAAAGTTCGTTTTTATGCTTTGCTTGTAGTAATGAATACTGCACTCAGCCTATATTCTCAAAATAAAATTTTTGTTGCTACCGCTCGCTTAAACAAAAATACAATTGCTTACTCCAAAGAAATCTCTTCAGATGTTGAATATATTGATTTTATGAATGTTAAATTCGATGAAAGAGATAGTCTTCTTAAAAAATGTTCAGGGCTGCTCTTGCTCGGCGGTCTGGATATCCACCCTGCTCGTTTTAATAAAGGTGAACTCAAAAAATATTGCGATATTGATGAAAACAGAGATACAATTGAATTTGCTCTATTGCGTTGGGCAGACAGTTCATCAATACCCATACTTGGCATTTGTCGAGGAATGCAATTTATAAATATTTATTTCGGTGGAACACTTTGCGTAGATATACCTACGTTTTGTAAATCTTCAGTAAAAAATGAAAACCACCGAGATCCCCAACGTAAAAAAGATGCTTATCACGACGTAAATATTATCGCAAATACTGAACTTGCAAAATGTTTTGGCGAAAAAAAATCTATTCTTGTAAATTCGTTTCATCATCAATGTGTTGACAAACTTGGAAAAACACTTAAAATATCTGCAAAAAGTCCTGGAGGTATTATCGAAGGTATTGAAAATGATAGTTCTCAACGAAAATCATTTGTTTTAGGAGTTCAATGGCATCCAGAAAGGCTATATAATCAGGATCCAGCTAATATAAAAATACTTGAAAAATTCTTAAATGCAGTGAGGACGAAAAATTAATTTTCCAAGTTTTATTCAAAACTCACTCTTGCAATTTCTAGCTTTCCATTCAAAACTTTATGTAATTTTATCTTTTAAAAATAAAGCATGAAATACGATCGAATAGACAGTTCACTTTATGTGAAAAACAGACAGAAGTTTATACAGAAAATGGAGAAAAATACGCTTGCCGTGTTCAACTCAAACGATATTTATCCAATCAGTGCGGACAGTACCGTACCATTTCAACAGCACAGAGATATTTTGTACTTATCCGGGGTTGATCAAGAGGAATCTATTTTAGTTATTTTTCCAGATTGTACTAATCCTGCTCATCGTGAAGTGCTTTTTTTAAAAGAAACCAGTGAACATATTGCTATTTGGGAAGGCGAAAAACTGACTAAACAAGCAGCATTTTACACTGCAGGAGTTAAAACGGTTTATTGGCTGCAACAATTTCCAACAATTTTTAAACAAATGATGGCCGAGGCACAGGGAATTTACCTAAACACCAATGAGCATTTAAGAGCCAATACGGAAGTCGAAACACGAGAAGATCGTTTTATTAAAAAAGTAAAAGAAGATTTTCCAGCGCATCAAGTATTGAAATCAGCTCCGATTATGCATAAAATTCGCTCGGTTAAAGAATCTATTGAGCTTGAATTGATGCAAAAAGCTTGTAAAATTACAGAAGCTGGTTTCAGACGATTACTAAAATTCATCAAGCCTGGCGTTTGGGAATACGAGATTGAAGCTGAATTAGCCCATGAATTTTTACGAAATCGCTCAAAAGGCTTCGCTTATACTCCAATTGTTGCCTCTGGAAAAAATGCCTGTGTATTGCATTACATTGAAAACAATCAGCAATGCAAAGAGGGAGATGTGATTTTACTAGATGTAGGAGCTGAATATGCTAATTATGCATCTGATTTAACAAGATGTGTTCCGGTTAGTGGTCGATTTACAGCGCGTCAAAAAGAAGTGTATAATGCAGTTTTACACGTAAAAAACGAAGCGCAGAAATTATTGGTGCCTGGCACA
>JBIKQS010000037.1:0-12310 GCA_044349575.1 Crocinitomicaceae bacterium | reverse complement strand
AACGTTGTTTGTAGCTGATCAAATCGGTGAAACTTTTTCAGGGGTTGTAACAGGAATTGCAGATCACGGTTTATTTGTGAGAATGAATGACAATCTTTGTGAGGGCATGGTTCCCATTCAAGACATTCCGGGTGATCGTTTTTATTTTGATCAAAATACTTTTAGAATTATTGGAGCAAAGACAAAAAAAGAATTTAATTTTGGAGATACAGTTAAGGTACGAATTGTTGATGTTAAACCCAAAAAACGTCAAATAGATTTAGAACTTTTATAGCTTCCGGTTTATGTTTGGAAAACGAAAAAAAGAAATACAAATTCAGGACCAAGACTTTAAAATACTTCCTACTGTTGTCCGTGATTACCCTGCTAAAGTTGTTTTAGCTTGGGCTAAATCTGTTGATGGTGAAAGTCAATTTACTGTATGGTTAAATGAGAATGGCTATCCGGAATTAGCTATGGCAACCTATGCAATTTATTTAAAAGATGAAGCTCGCTCTTGGCTAATGCAGTATGGATTTCCTCACTTGATGGCAATGATTAACGCTGCAGAAGGGAACAAGAAAGCTCAAGCTTGGCTTATAACCAATAACTTAGAATTGTATTTTCACATGGCAATGGCTATTGAGGATGAAAAATTAAGTTGGAAATGGATACAAGCTAATTGCGGAATCGAAATTTTTATACTGGCACAATCAATTAAAAAAATCAAAGATCAAATTGAAACAAACCATAATGATATTCATTCATATGGAAAAGATTATTAAATACTGAAACATAATCTAGATCAAATCGTTCTTATTTAAGTGTTTTTTTGTAATTTACTGTTTGGAACAACATTTTATGTTTTTCAACGTCTAATGAGTAAAATGAGATACTTTAGAATAGTTATAAGTCTTTTGTTGATAATGAACGTATTTCATTTCAAAAGCCAGCTTGTAACCAGTGTTTCTATGTCTCCTTTGAATCTTGTTCAAAATGTACTATTAGGTCCGGGAGTTTTGGTTTCCAATATCACGTACAATGGAAGCGCCTCCGCAATTGGATCTTTTGGCGCAACAGGCACTAATCTTGGTATTACGAACGGGATAGTCATGACAACAGGAACAGTTCTCAACACTGGGGCTGGACCACAAGGACCAAACAATCAACCGGGAGCAGGCGTTGACAACAATGCTGGAGGTTCAGCTCTCCTTACCAACCTTATTAACGGTACGCAAACGTATAATGCTGCAATATTAGAATTTGATTTTATACCCTATTCCGATACCGTGCGATTTAAATATGTTTTTGGATCGGATGAATACCCTGAGTTTGCTCCACCTAATAGTTCTGGGTTTAATGATGTTTTTGGGTTTTTTATTTCGGGACCTGGGATTACTGGAATGCAAAACATTGCAAAATTACCATCTAATGGAAGCATCGTTTCAATTAATAATGTAAACGCGATTACAAACTCATCTTTTTACAATTTTAACGGCGACGGGAATAGCCCTCCCTACAATTCAAATCCTTTTTATATCCAATATGATGGATTTACGGATGTTTTAGAGGCTGTTTCGAGGGTGGAATGTGGTGAAACCTACCATCTGGTACTTGCAATTGCAGATGTTGGTGACGGACAATGGGATTCTGGGATTTTTTTAGAGGCTAATAGTTTATCCTCTCAAACACCTATCGTTATTGATTATTCAATTTCAGATACCCTTTTTAGTTCTCCTTCAATTATGGCAGAAGGTTGTGTTTCAGGAACTGTAACACTCTCAAGAGAAGATAATCTGAATACTTCACTAACTATTCCTATTCAAGTTGGTGGAACAGCCACAAACAATGTGGATTTTTCCGGAGTTCCAACCAGCGTTACATTTTCACCGGGTGACTCTCTAATTTCATTCAATATTAGTACAAATAGTGATTTACTAAGCGAAAATCAAGAGACCATTGTATTGTCATTCTTGATGACAGATCCATGTGGAAATGTCACTCCATTTACCATAAATTTATCTATTCAGGACGTTCAACCCTTGTCGGTTTCAATAAACAACCCAGTAGTACCTTGTCCGGGTGATAATATTGTTTTGTCAGCAACTGTAACCGGAGGTTTAACTCCCTATAATTATCTTTGGAGCACTGGTCAAACAAGCAATTCAATCAGTTTGGCTCCAACAACCACCGGAACCTACTCGGTGACTGTAACTGGCGAATGTGTAAATGTGCCAGCAAGTGATACCGTAATCGTTAATGTTCCTGTTTTTCAACCACTACAAATAAGCGTTTCAAATGACATTACCTCAATCTGCCCATATGTAACAGAAACCCTTGAAGTTAATGCAACGGGCGGATCAGGAACGTATGTCTACAATTGGACGAGTGCAGGAACTTCAATTGGAAATTCTGATTCAATTATAGTAACTCCCTCCACAACTTCGACCTATATTGTTACAGTTACGGATAATTGTGGCTCTCTGGTTGCAGATACAATTATATATACAATTACAAGCCCTCCACTAGAAACAGTAGTTAGTGAATTTCCTGAAATTTGTCCCGGAGATAGCGCATTTATTTCTGTAACTGCCACGGGTGGATTTGGAAATTACTATTATTTCTGGCCAAGTACTGGAGATACAGTTTCGGGTATTTGGGTTACTCCTTTACAAACAACAACCTATCTAGTTGAAGTATCTGACGATTGTCAAACGTTCAGCGTGCCTACAGTATCACAAGTAATTGTAGTTAAACCAAATGCAGATTTCACCTACTTAAGTACGAATCTTATCGAAGGATTACCAATATCCATTCAAAACTTAACAACAAATGGTTATGTTTACGATTGGTTCTTCAGCGATGGAGGTACGTCTTCAATAATGCATCCAACTCATGTCTTTGATTCTTCTGGAACCTATTACGTAACCTTGATTGCTGAAGATGCGAAAGGCTGTATTGACAGCATAACCAAACCAATCTTTATTGAGAAAGAATTTTATATATACATTCCAAACACATTCATTCCTGATGACGACCGCTTCAATGAATACTTCTCAGGAAGCTTCATTGGCGTGAAGTCTATTGAACTTTTTGTCTTTAATCGTTGGGGGGAACAAATTTACGAGTCCAAGGATTTGAATTTCAAGTGGGATGGAACCTACCTAGGCAGAGATGTTTCGCAGGGAACCTATTCATGGTTATTAAAGTTTAAGCGTGATGCTGGAAATACGGAGGTATTAACCGGCCATATTAATGTTTTAAGATAAATCTCGTTTAGAAATGAAATGTGATTTTATTATTGATATTGGTAATTCAAATTTTAAAGTCGCTGCCCTGCAAAACAATGAAATTGCAAGTGTACACAGATTCAACGCAGACGAATATTTAGATTTAATTCAGCTTGTAAAAAATAAAAATGTAATTCTTTCTAATGTTGCCAAAGGAGAATTAAAAATTTTGTTGCAGGCGAATTGCAATCTCATTTTCACATCCAATAATGCCATTCATTTTCCTTTTTATTCAGAATACAAAACCAAAGAGACTTGGGGGATGGATCGAGCTTGTAATGTAACAGCCGCACAACATTATTACCCGCAAAGAAACGTTTTAATTGTTGATGTAGGAACATGCATCAAGTTTGACATCATTGATAATAAAAATACGTATTTAGGTGGGTCAATTAGTCCTGGTATACGATTAAGGCTGGAGTCTTTGGCAAGTCAAACGGCAAATTTACCATTACTTCAACCAAACAAAGAATTTGATTTAATAGGGAAATCAACGAATGAAAGTATAATTAATGGCGTAATAAATGGATGTTACGCTGAAATTATTGGTTTAATTGAGCAATACGAAAAAAAATTTGCTGATTTACTAATAATTATGACTGGCGGGGATTCTTTTTATTTTGATTTCAAGGAGAAAAGTAACATCTTTGCTGACGAAAATTTGACTTTGAAGGGTTTATATCAATTGTATCTGTTTAATGAGGAGTAAGTTAGTTATAGGTTTTTGGATTATAGCGGGAATGCAATTCGTATTTGGTCAGGTACTAACTACCTCTCCTCTATCCTATTACGGAATTGGGGAGTCTTCAAAAGAGAGTAATCCCATTTTTCAATCATTGGGTTTTTCAGGTGTAGCAATGGCTGATTCTGGCTTTATAAATTATAACAATCCAGCCACTTATACTTCATTTGGAGCAGGATATACTTTGTTATCAACGGGGATACACGGCAGAATATCTCAATTTTCCGAAAATAATGAACAAACCATAAAAGGTTACAGTAATCTGAATCATCTTATCATAGGCATGAAACTTTCACCCTATTTGAGTACTTCATTCGGCCTTCGTCCTTATTCGTTTCGTGGATATACATTCAGTAATAAAGTATTTACGGGAACAGATTCCATAATCAATGAGTATAAGGGATTAGGTACTTCCCAAATTGTTTTTATGGGATTTGGAATAAAACTACTAAATCTAAAAACAACAAAATTATCTCTTGGTTCTAACGTTGGTTATTTGTTTGGCTCTTTATCTAATGATCGTGTAAGTAGAATAATGACTTCAAACTCATTGGCTGGTGGAATCGAAAAACGAAGAACTGTTCTTTCGTCCTTATATTACGATTTTGGCTTGCATTTTAGTCAAAAAATAACAAAAAATCATATTGTTGATATAGGGGCGTCATTTGAACCAAAACAAAACATAAATTCTACGTATTCAGAAGGATTGTTTTATTCTCCAAATGTGTTTAATGAAAAAATATTCGATACCATTTCCTATCAACAAGAATCAGGATCTCTTACAATGCCCAGCAATTTGAGTATCGGAGCTGTTTACACCTTTAATTATAATAGTGTTGTGAAAAATAATCGAAAATTAAATTCACAAATAAAATTGACAACTAGTTATTCTAGAAAAGATTATTCACTATATACATCAAATTTTGGCTCGATATCGACCGTTAATAATCTTGGCCTTAATGAGCGAATGGGAATAGGTGTGCAATGGATTCCAGAAAGAAATTATTTTGAAAATAATTCGCTAACAAAATTCTATCAAAGAATCTTTTATCGAACTGGATTTTTATCTGAAACGACGAAATTTATAAATTCGACAGATGAAATTCAGCATTTTGGCATTACCTTTGGAATTGGTGTTCCGATTTTTGCCCAACAGTCTCTTTCATCGGTAAATTTTGGACTTAATTTGGGTAGAATTCAAAGAAACGTTGAAAATAGTTTGAGTGAAAATTATTCAGCCGTAAATTTTGGCATAATTTTATCTCCATCATTTTTTGACAAGTGGTTTAGAAAAAGAAAATTAGATTAAATTAATTAACATGAAACGTATTTTATTTTTTGGTTTTGTTTTTACAGCAATGAATGTTTTTGGTCAAACATCTGACTGTTTATCTAATGGCGCGGGTAAAAAACCAATTTATGACGCTCAAAAAGCCAAAAAAGCGGCTATGACAATGGATTCTGTAAGCGATACAAAAGGAGCTATTTCAGAATACAAAAGAGAACTTGATTTCAGATTAAAAGCGGAAAGAGCATGTCCAGATTTTGACTTGAAAAATTACCGCCAAATTCAACGATCAATAAATGATTTAATTAAAAGAGATACAGCTAATGCGAAGTCTTATTACGATACGCTCAATGCTATGTTGGAGCGCATGGATGCTAAGTCGATTAACGATGTTAAAAATAATATCAGGGCGGCAAATTACTTAAAAGGAACAAACCCAAATCGCGACAAAGCAGATGTTTTCTATCAAAAGGCATTGAATGAACCGAGCGCAAAACTTGAGGACGAATTAGTACAAAATTACTACTTGAATATTTACAATATCTACATCAATGCACCTGAATTAGCAAAATCAGCGTTGAAAGAAAGAATGATTTCTGAGTATTTTACCCTTTCAAAACTTTGCGTTGACAAGGGCTTGAAAGAGGAAACGCAAACATATCTAACCAACACATTAAACTTGATATTGAAGTCTTGTGAAGATATACTACCTGAAATTTCAGTATATCTGAAAAAGCTTCCATCTAACAAGGACCAAAAATTGATTACAGTAAATAATTTAATTAATATCCTTGAGGATAAAGATTGTACATCATCTGATGAATACGTAATTTTAATTGACACCTTGTTAAAAATAGATCGCTCTTACAAGTCTTTATTGGTTAAGGCTAAATTATTATCATTCAAAGGAAATACGGCAGACGCAATGAATTTATTTAAAGAAGCGCGCGGTATGGCCAAAAATGATGACGAAAAGAAAATTATTGAAAGTGAAATAACCAAAGTACAAGAGAGAATTGCTGCGCAAGAATACAACAAGGTTCTTAATCTTTTCAATGGCGGAAGCTACAAATCAGCCTACAATGCTGCAATGGGTATTTCTGGTAAATATAAAGGTGAAGCTTTGAAAATTGCTGGGCAATGTGTGGGGCAATTAGCTAATAGCTGTGGATCTTCAACCTTTGAGAGAAAGTGTAACTACTATCACGCTGTAAATTTACTACAACAAGCTCAAAGTGCTGGAGCAAATGTAGGAGGTATTATTGGTTCGTACCGTGCACAATGCCCTACTGCTGATGAGAAATTTGACGCAGGAAACCCAAGTTCTCAATCCTTAAGTTGTTGGGGTGTTACTGTATCGGTTAAATAAACCCTATTTAATTATAACTGTTCTTATCGGAGGTGTTTTCTCTTCATGTGTGAATGATCTTGAAGAAATTCAAAAAGTAACATACGATGAAAAAGCACCTAACGAAGTAATTCAAGATTTAGATGTAATTTATCTGGATTCTGGATTGGCCAAAATTCAAGTTATTTCAAAAATAACTGAAATACAGCGTTCGCCTGAATCTATCACCAAACTAAAAGATAAAGTTCTAGTTAATTTCTATTCAAGTAAAGGTGAAATTGTTTCTACCTTAACCGCACTATACGGTGAGATAAATTTTTCCAAGGGAGAAATGTATGTTCAGGATTCCGTGAAGCTCTATAACGTAAAGAAAAAACAATCGCTTGAAACAGAGCGCTTACATTGGAGAAAGAAAGACAGTTTAATTTATACAAACGATAAAGTTACTATTCGAACTCCGGAGGCAATAATGTATGGAACCGGTATTAAGACTAAACAAGATTTTAGCTACTATCAATTTTTAAAGCCTAAAGGTAAAATAGACTTAAAGAAAGCCAATATCAAGGTAGAAGATTAACACCCTCAGTTCGCTTATCAAAAATGGATTCAGACCGCTTAGAAACAATGAGTTACGAACAAGACTTTTGAAGATTTACCTTCGGTGCTACTCCGTGGTATCGGGATAAATCAAGAAAGTGTTATAAATCAAATCGTTGTTTATCAGCGGAATATCAACGGCTTTGCATAGAAAATCAGTTATTCTACGTTGTTCAATCTCTTTAGCCCGTTAAACCATCGATTAAGCGCCTCGATTAACAGATTTTTAGGTCAATCTGAAGTTCAATTTTATAATCGAACTGAGGTTAATATTTTAAATGGACGAAACCGTGTAACTTCACGTCTTCTCCACCTAAAAACTTAGCCTTTATTTTGTAAAAATATACACCTTCCTCTACAAGAGTTCCTCCTTGCGTTTTTCCATCCCAAAAGCCCGATGGATCAGAGTATTCATAAATTACGTTCCCCCATCTATTGGTTATAACACAATTAAATGATTCCAAACCACTATAGTTAACAAAGAATGTATTGTTACCTGCTTGTGATGACAATACAACAATATTTGGTGCCGTTATCTCACAAATTTTATTGCCAATAGTAGCCGTATCCGAAACTGTTGCACAATAATTGGACAAATATGCAATGTAATTTCCAGGTTGATTCACAATTCGTATTGAGTCAGTACTTCCATCCTCCCAAATTAAAGTCGTTACTGGATTATAACCGGCTTGAAGTGGACCAGAATTGACAGTAAGAGGATTTAATTCAAAATCGTCATTTTCACAAAGTACAGTGTCCAATACTTGAACATATATATACGGCGGAAATTCAATTGATGTAGTTACAGTATCTAGACAAAATTCGTCAACATAACTCACCTCATAAATACCAGCTGTTGTGGAAGTTATAAGCGGATTATTCAGATTTGGATTAGAGAAATTAATTGCCGCATCAGTAGCAAACCAACTACCTCCAGAATACGATGTAGTTCCTTGGACTTGATATTGGTAATTACATGCAATTGTATCAACTTGAATTGTCGGCAATGCCACTACATTTAATGTTACTGTTGTGTCATAAGGACAGCCAAAATCATCAACAACATTATAGGTATAAGATGTGTTTCCTGTAACTGCTGGTTGAATAATAATCAACGTATCCGTCATTCCTGAAACAATTGAAGGATCACTATTCCAAAAATCAGAAACAATCGTATTTTGATAGCCTTCTGACTCCGGGTATAAAGATGAATTAAAATAAATACCCCACTGAAAAATATAACCGTCATCTATACCTTGATTGTCTTGAACAGTTATTGTCCATTGACCGTTTACGGGGCAACCAATAAAATCATTAAAATCACCATCTGGTAAATAAACACCATTCGTGTCCATAGACGGGAACCCATAGGAGTTGTTAATCGTATTTCCAGCTGCCTCTTCAGCACAAATTGTACCTAACGTGGCATTAGTTGGAGAAAAGCAATAGGTCCAAACAGGGCTGCCAGGAGCTCCGCCGTCATTATTTGTATCATTACCCAAAAACGTTGATATTCCATTTCCGCATCCTCCAGGAACAAGTTCATTCCAGCCGAAGGGTGTCTGATTATACGCATTCATTAAGGAAACAGTAGTTCCATTTGGACAAGTTAACGCAATTTCTATATCTCCAATGTAAGAATGTTCAATATCTATACAAAGATCACTGATATCAGCAGCAGATGAGATTACTGCACTAGTATCAAAACCGGAAATACCAACTGCCGACTGATAGGACAAGCCTGCTCCATCGGGCAGAAAGGTTAGTCCTGCAAAAATACCTCCAATTAAAAAATCTCCGCCAGGCACCTGTACACCAACTGTATCTGTGGCAGTAACCCCCCCTACAAGAACAGTATTTTGTCCCAAACAAACGGTATCAAGCAAAGGACCGGTTCCTGTAAATAAAGGCTGTTGAGACACGCGTATTTTACAGATAATTCGTTCTGATTGCGGAAAAATATCGGTGATTCTCAGGTCAACATAATACCCTGCGCGTTGAGGCGGTGTAAACCAAATTGAATCATTGTTTGGGAAGGGCAACCCTCCTATTGTCCAATCGTAATCGCAATTATTTACATTTTGAGGATACCCGCTTCCAGTTGATTCAAATGAATACGGAAACGTTGGGGTGGCTACTAGTAATACAGAATCTCCAAAGCACAAATCAACATAACCTGTATCTAATGGATTCAGCACATTGGAGCCCGTTCCATTTTTAAATGCCTCAATATGAGGTTCAAAAGGTTGTGGGACATTACCACAAGCAACATTTGCCACCCATCCAGTTCCTTCGTTCAAACCATTTGAGACAAATTGAAGTGTCAAACAACCTGAAGGATTGTTTGAAAATGAAGCCTGAACATAAAATCCTAGCGGATTAGTCCCTGAATTGTATGCACCAAGCAAAGGCGATGCCGTACTAGGCCCGTCATATATATACAGCGTGTCACTTGGGTGAATATTAAACTCAAAACCAATATTTGTGGCAAAAGCAACAGAAACCTTTGTTCCCTGGAGTGGATCAGGACAAAGTACTATAACTTCATTCATGTTAGGTGCATAATTCCCAGCTCCATCGGTAAAATTTGTTCCAGGATTACCGGTTGGTATAATTGCTCCGCAATCTAACGGATTGGCTTGATTATAATCTGGATCAGAAAGACTCAACTGGCTTATTGCAGAAAATACAGTTCCAAAAACTAAACAGAATACTAAAAAATTTCTCATTGCTAGTGTTTATTCAATTGTAATTTAAGTATTGTAAAAGATTTAACTACGAGCATCATACTCGTTCCCTTTACGCGGAAGTATTGAGTGTTATCCTGGATTTTCAATCCCAGGTCAGTAAATTTAACCGATTCAGTATTTACTTCAACTTCAGTTAATTTAACATCTTTACCTTGTGGTATTGGCGTAAAATAAACGGCATTATCAATGGCGAATTCCAAAATCTCAATAGTTCCTTTATCGAACCCAGCAAGTTCATTTGCCGAATAACTTTTAAGTAAAGCCGAATAACTTTTAAGTAAATCTGCACTATACTTTTGAGCCGTTGATAGTAATGAAAATGAAACAAAAGCAAACAGAATGATAATTCTTGTCATAAAATATTTTTATATTCAGACCACTAATTTAGTTGAAAAGTTGCATTAATTGTTCAAAGTTTTCAAAACTACCCATTAATAATTACTAGTAGCTTTGCGACGCCCTATTATTAACCACACTTTTATGCAAAATTTAGAATTAGAAAAAATTGCTTCTCAAATCAGAAGAGATATAGTTAGGATGGTTTCAGCAGTAAACTCTGGTCATCCTGGCGGTTCTCTTGGCTGTACTGATTTTTTAACCTTTCTGTATTTTGAACAGATGAAATTTGACTCACAATCATTTACAATGGATGGTAAAGGAGAAGACATTTTCTTTTTATCGAATGGACACATCTCGCCCGTTTGGTATAGTACATTAGCTAGAAGCGGTTATTTTCCGGTAACTGAATTGGGGACATTTCGCAAAATATCTTCTCGATTACAAGGGCATCCCTCAACAGATAAAAAAGTTCCAGGCGTTCGCATGGCGTCAGGATCACTTGGTCAAGGATTATCTGTGGCAATTGGAACTGCTCTTACGAAGAAACTAAATAACGATGATTCAAAAGTTTATGTTCTTCACGGAGATGGCGAATTGCAGGAAGGTCAAATTTGGGAGGCCGCTATGTATGCTGCTGCCAATAAGGTGGATAATTTAATAGCCACAATCGATTTTAATGGACGACAAATTGATGGTGATGTAGAGCAAGTTCTATCTCTCGGAAATTTGGCGGCAAAATGGCAAGCTTTTGGATGGGAGGTTTTACACATGGATGGTCACGATTTTGATTCAATTAGAAGCACTATGGAAAAAGCTAAGTCATTAACTGGAAAAGGAAATCCCATTGTCATAATTATGAAAACAGAAATGGGACAAGGAGTGGATTATATGATGGGGTCTCACAAATGGCATGGGGTTGCGCCAAATCCAGAACAGTTAGTGGATGCTCTAAACCAATTACCTGAAACACTCGGAGATTATTAATGAATAAATTTTTCATTTTTTTTCTATTTTTCTGCATCAGCTCTTTTTTTTGGGGGCAAAATCAGACACGTATCCTTTTTATTTTAGACGCTTCAAACAGCATGAATGCTGAATGGGGAGGAAAAACCCGAATCGAACTCGCAAAACAACATTTAAATAAGTCAATCGAAGGACTTAGAGGAGTACCTAATCTTGAAATTGCTTTACGTGTTTACGGCCATCAATCTCCAATTACAGCAACTTTTCAGGATTGCAACGATACTAAATTAGAAGTGGCTTTTGCTGCGAATAATATTGACAAAATCAAACAACGTGTTCAAAGCATTGAAGCCAAAGGTACAACGCCAATTGCACGTTCACTTGAAGCCGCTGCAGCAGATTTCCCGGATACACTTGCGAGGAATTTTATCATTCTCATTACAGATGGACTTGAGGCCTGCGACAATGATCCTTGTGTTATAGCCAAAAAACTAAAAGATAAAGGAGTAAAAGTAACTCCGTTTGTTATTGGTTTAGGTATGGACCTATCGTATTTGGAGAAATTTAAATGCATTGGAAGCTATTTCGATGCTGAAACAAGTGAGTCCTTTAATTCAACTTTGCAAACCGTTCTTAAAAAAGCACTTTTGAATACCACTGTTCAAATTAATTTAAATGATATCACTAAAAAACCAACTGAGACAAATGTTACCATGTTCTTGTACGAAGCAGGAACAAAAAATTTGAAATATACATTTGTTCATACAATCAATAGATATGGGAATCCAGATACATTGGTCATTAGTCCCGACTTCAAATACGACCTCGTTGTAAATACAATTCCATTGGTTGAAAAGAAAGACATATCAATTCAAAAGCATACGCACAATACCATCATGGTTGATTGCCCTCAAGGCTTCATAAAAGTTCAATGTCCAACATGCTCAAATGGAACCAAGGAAATTCCAGTAAGGATAATGCATGAAAATATACAACAAACACTCAATGTTCAAA
>JBIKQS010000036.1:0-12328 GCA_044349575.1 Crocinitomicaceae bacterium | reverse complement strand
CTGAAAGTTCTGAAATTTTATCCTTCAACTTTTCATTTTCGTTTTCTAATGCATTAATCTTTCGATAAGAGAATAAAAAAGAAATCAAATAGCCTGCAATAACAGAAAGAATAATGGCTATGGAAAGCTTCACTTTATAAACCTTATAAATAAAGTGAATATCCTGATCTTTCCAGTTTAATGTTGCGAAAATAACTACCAAAACACCAACAAGAATACTACCAATTAATTTGATTTTCTCTTTTAATGATAACTTTTTCCAAATCTCTTTCATTACTTTTTTCTACAAAGAAAACAAATATTTTGAGCTAATAATTTATTTGAATAAAAAAAGTCGCCTCAAAATGAGACGACTTTATAGAATTATAAAAGAATGGAATTAAAACTATTCTACAATTAGTCTTTTTGAAATAGTTTGACCATTTATTTCTAGTTGAATCAAATACATTCCAGATTCTAAATTTTTAGTATCAACTGGAACTATCCATGATCCATTAACTTTTCCATAATCTCTCGATGAAACTTCTTTTCCAGATGCATCAATTAATTTAATTTGAACTGAAGCTTCATTTTGTAATAAAATTTCAATAGTTGCAGCATCGCTTGCTGGATTAGGATAAACCTTAATAATTTCATCAAGTTGATTTGTCAGATTTTCATAAAGGCCTGCATTACTTCCATTTACATAACCATTAGAAACTGCTTCTGTAATTGTAGCTTTGCCAGCATTATCAATTTTTCCTGTAGGGTCAATTAACAAACCAATGATATGAATTTCATTTTCATCCCATGTTGTTGGCAAAACAAATGAAAAGTTAATTGTATGAAGATCACCAGAGGACACAGTTGTAGGAAAACTATTAACATATCCACTAAAACTTGGCGCTATTGCTCTGGCAACATGGTCATAAATCATTTGAGCCGCTGGAACCGGATTTCCTAATGTTTCATAGCCTCCCATAACTCCATTTCCACCTCCAGAATATGCATTGGATTGATTGTAACCAGATCCTGTTCCCGTAACACCATCTTCCGTTAATACACAAGCTAGTTTGTAATTATTATTCGCTGCTGACTGAAAATCCGCAGTTACAGATACGTTCAATGTTCTTGTTGTTGCATCCCATGTTGCACCATTTGTAATTAATGCTTTTGGAGCAATTTGAACACGCGTTAAAAAGTCGGGTGTCATTCCAGAAGGATCAACATCATTTCCTCTATCTACCAATGCACTAGGATATCCTGCAATTAATCCACCAAACGCAGCATCATAATCAGTGACAGTCATTGGGTCGCCGTTGTGAACTGCGATACCAGCCCAAAATTGGCTATACTTTGTGTTAAATTGATCCATAAACACAGATCCTCGTGGACACCACTGACACCAAGTTCCAGTTCCTTCCTCAGACACAACCATTTTACCAACAGCGGGAACAACTGGATTGATAGATCCTATAATTGTGTCATCACTTGAAATATCATCATTCGTTGCATTAACATTTGAAATTGTAGCTGTATAAACTTGATTTCCTGCAACAAGAGGTAATTGGTTTAAAGTTACTGTATAATTTGAGGTACTTGCAATTGCAACTCCTGTAATGGATTGAGAAAAATTTTGACCTCCGTAATTTAGATTAACATCAAAAGAATTTATCGCTGTTGTCCCTGCATTTACAACTGTTAGTTTTGGGGTTACGTTTTGACCTGCCAATTCACCACCAATATTCGCCATTGCCATCATTCCATTTAAGTTAGAAAGGGTATAAGGTTGGTGATCAAAACTAACATCATCAACAAAAAATTGACTATTTTGAACAGGAAAAAAGTCAGTGGAAGCAAGTGAATTAACACCATTGATCCATGTCCCAACTAGGTTTCCATCAATAAATGCTTTCCACACTTTTAAGGTTAAATTCGCTTCGATTTTTAAGGTGAACCATGTGGCTTCTGGGTAGGTGTTAACAACTAAATTAGATGTTTGTCCGTCATCAATATACATGTCACCAGCATTAAAATTAACATTTAAAGCCCAAGTCTGACCAATGGTTTGAGAGGCCTGAAAATTAAAATATCCTGTTTTACCTGTATTTACATAAAAATCTGATTGAAAGGTAAAAACACCGCTGGTATACAAAGGGCCAAAATCCAAAACAACATCTTGCGGTCCTCCATTAGCTGATGTGGATGAAAGATATATTGAATTAGACCCACTGCTTGCTTGGTTATTTGTTACTTGTGCATCTTCGGCACCGCCCTCAGTTCCAGACCAAGTTGTCCATGTAGCAGATTGCGGACCAACGTATGATCCTGTCGCGTAACTTTCGAAATCATCAGAGAAAATTTGAGCATAAGAAAAAGATGAAACAATTGTTCCAACTATAAAAAGTAAAGGTTTTTTCATGTTTTATAATTTATTCTGATTTAAAATAATAATTGTGACCTGTAGCACGGTCGTAAAGAAACAATTCTTCTTTAGTTAATTTTTTGATTTGATAATTTCTAATTCCATTATTACCATTAATGTTGTTGGTCAAATCTAAAGTTATCCCCCAAGTACCCAAATGCCATGTCCACGTAGAGGTAAATTCTTGTAAATCGGTTTGATTAACAAGTTTTGTGTAAGTAAGTATACCGTTTTTATTAAAATTTAGATAAAACGGATATACCGTACCCTCTGAATAAGTTAGAGTTGCTCCATTAAAATATTCTACTTTAGTCAATTCCCATTTCCTAGCCAATCTGTTTTCTTTTGAAGTTAAGCTAATAGATGGACCCTCTTCATACTTACCACAAGAATTTAACAAAATAAGGGATAGCATTGAAAAAATTAAAAGATGATTAAATTTTACCATAATATTTTTTTTTCAAAAATAGAAAATTTAATAGATAACAACCAGGTTTTCAGAATAAAATTTAGTTGCCAATTTGGTTTTCAAAAATCCGGCAATGATCAAGTTGATTTGTTAAACTTTATAAACATAATTGAAAAATGAAGAATTGAATGCCTAGATTTGTTAAAAATTAGTAGAGATGATTAAACTTTCAGATAGAATTAATTCCATGGAAGAGTCTGCCACTATTGGTATGGCTAAGAAAAGTCGCGAATTGAAGGCACACGGTAAAGATGTTATTTCCTTGTCATTAGGTGAACCTGATTTTTTTACTCCACAATTCATTAAAGAAGCTGCTGTTGATGCTCTGAATAATAATTTCACCATGTACACTCCTGTCTCTGGTTATGACGATCTCCGTGAAAGTATTTCACTTAAATTTAGTAGAGACAATGGTTTAGTATATTCTAAAGATCAAATTGTTGTATCCACAGGTGCAAAACAGTCTATTGCTAATGTTGTTTTGAGCATTATTAATCCGGGAGATGAAGTAATTATACCCGCACCTTATTGGGTTTCTTATCTTGAAATCGTGAAAGTAGCAGAGGGTAAGTCTGTAATTGTGCATGCAGGTATTGATACTGACTTTAAAATCACTGCCGAGCAACTGGAAGAAGCAATCACACCGAAAACAAGGATGATGATTTTCTCAACACCATGCAATCCAACAGGTTCTGTTTACAGCAAGGATGAACTGTATTTACTTGCCCAAGTAATCAAAAAATATCCTCAATTGGTTGTTATCAGTGATGAAATATACGAACATATTAATTTTGTAGGCAAACACGAGAGTTTGGCTCAATTCCCTGAAGTATACGACCAAGTAGTAACCATTAACGGGGTTTCTAAAGCTTGGGCAATGACGGGCTGGCGTTTGGGGTATATTGGTGCCCCAAGAGAAATTGCTTCAGCATGTGATAAAATGCAAGGACAATTTACTTCTGCAACATCTTCAATTACACAAAAAGCAGCTATTGCAGCAATGAAAGCCGATCCAGTTGTTTTGAAAGATATGATCCAAGCTTTTCATAAGAGAAGAGATTTAGTATTGTCAAAGTTAAATGAAATGAAAGGTGTGAAAACGAATGTCCCCGAGGGAGCATTTTATGTTTTTCCTGATGTTTCAGCATTTTTTGGAAAATCATACAATGAATATGTAGTTAAAGACTCACATGATCTATGTATGTATTTACTAGATGAAGGTTTAATTGCCTTAGTTTCTGGTGATGCATTTGGTGCTCCTGCCTGTATAAGAATTTCATATGCAGCATCAGAAGAAACTTTAATAGAAGCTATGCGTAGAATGAAAAACGCCTTGGAAAAATTGGTGTAATTCATTTTTGTTTTTATGAACGTTCAACATCTTTTTGATAATTTCAAGAACAAGAAAATTCTTGTAATTGGAGACGTAATGCTTGATCGCTATATGATTGGCACTGTTCAACGAATTTCTCCAGAAGCTCCTGTTCCTGTTGTTGAATTACTGAAAGAGGAGGAAAGACTTGGTGGCGCAGCAAATGTGGCACTAAATATTATTTCATTAGGGGCTGAGGTAGTTTTAGCTTCAGTTGTTGGAAATGACAATTATGGACAGAGAATTATTGAATTGTGCTCGCAAAATAAGATTGATAGTAGAACTATACTTAAACTTGATTCGAGACCAACAACTGTCAAAACCAGAATTCTTGGGAATAAACAACAACTATTGCGTGTTGATTATGAGATGAAGGAGTACCTCAATGAAGAAGATGAAAATCAATTTTTGAATCATATTCTTTCATCTATCACAAATGAATTTGACGCTGTTATTTTTGAAGATTATAACAAAGGTTTATTATCGGAAAAAATTATTCAAAAGCTAATCAAGGCATGCAAAAAGAATAACATTGTAACAGCAGTTGATCCTAAATTAAAGAATTTCTTTGCCTACAAAGGAGTGACTTTATTCAAACCAAATTTGAAAGAATTGAGAGAAGGAACTGGGAAGTCATTTAATTTTCCGTCAGATAAATCCGATTTCGAAGGTGCAGTAACTTTATTGAATCAACAACTTCAAAATACGTATACGTTTGTTACCCTCTCCGAAAATGGTGTGGCAATTACAGATCATAATCAAATGAACTACATTGATGCTCACATTCGCAATATTTCAGATGTAAGTGGGGCAGGAGATACTGTAATTGCGGTAGCTACTTTATGTCTTTGTTCAGGATGTTCCATGAAAGAAATTGCTCAAATTTCTAATTTAGCCGGAGGTTTGGTTTGTGAAAAATCAGGCGTTGTAAGTATTGATAATAATGAATTATTTGATGAAGTTGAAAAACTTTTCAATCCAAATCTTGTTAAGGAATAGATATGTCTGAAAAAGTAGTAAAACCTTATGGTAACGAGAATGCTTCCAAAAAACAAGAGGTAGCAACCATGTTTAACAATATCTCTGCGAAATACGATTTTTTAAATCATTTTCTGTCTTTAGGCATAGATAAACTTTGGAGAAAGAGAGCAATTCGTGAATTAAAATCTTTAAAACCAAAACGTATTCTTGATATTGCTACAGGGACGGGTGATTTTGCTTTGGAAGCATTGAAGGTAAACCCTCAAAATGTAATAGGCGTAGATATATCAGAAGGAATGTTGAAGGTTGGAATGGAAAAGATGAAAGCTAAGCAGGTTGATCACATTATTTCTTTACGACTTGGGGATTCTGAAAATTTACCTTTCGAGGCAAATGTTTTTGAGGCGATTACCGTTGGATTTGGAGTTCGAAATTTCGAAAATTTGAATAAAGGTTTGTCTGAAATGCTTCGCGTACTCAAACCTGGTGGAAAAGTTGTCGTGCTTGAGTTTTCAAAACCTAAAATGTTTCCAATTAAACAGCTCTTCGGATTTTATTCTCGCGTATTTATCCCATTTTTTGGAAAATTGTTTTCCAAAGACAAAAGAGCATATAGTTATCTACCTGAATCTGTAAAGGTATTTCCAGAAGGGCAGGATTTTTTGAATATACTTACCGAGGTTGGATATTCTGAGGTTTCTTCAATTCGACTTTCAGGCGGAATTGCTACCATTTATTTGGGTACTAAAATCAATTAATTGTAATTTGTGAACGATTTTTGCGTTTAATGATCGTGAAGTTATTCTTAACACTCTATTTTTCGTTTTTAGGATTAGCAGTTTTTGCTCAGCCCTACAAGACTTGGAATTACAAAAAGTTTGATGATAGATTATTTCACTTTGGTTTCATGTTAGGTGGTAATCAAGCAGATTTTACCTCATACCCTGTTTTGAATGCCTACGAACTCTATGGCGTAAAGTCTATGACTTCTAAAGCTCAACCCGGTGGGCAGGTTGGAATCTTAACAACCATGAAATTGTGGAAACCTACCTTTCGATTGAGATTTATGCCTTCGCTTTCTTTTCAAGAAAAGGCGATTTTTTATACCTACGATAATCCGGATACCACTAAACAATTTGATTTGGTTGAGGAAGAGAGAGTAAATTCAACAAGTTTAGACTTTCCATTGATGTTTCAATACAGAACCTTAAGATATAACAACTTCACGGCTTATTTTTTGGGTGGTTTTCAGTATTCTATGGATTTACAGTCTCAAGAGAAGGCCGCACAAAATTTTATTGATCCGTATGTTAAAATAAGACGAAACGATTTTCAGTATCAAGTAGGGGGAGGCGTAGAGTTTTTCTTAACTTATTTTAAACTTGCTTTTGAATTGAAGTATTCACATGGTATTCGAAATACTTTTATTCAAGACTACACACCGGTATCCAAACCAATTCATAGTTTGTACAATAAGTTGTGGTTTTTTTCAGTCATTTTTGAAGGATAATTATGACAGATATCTCGCTTGTACTTACACCCGAAGAAGCAAAAAATGATGAGGTTATTCGATTGAAGTTAGCACTAGCTAGTGAATTAAGTCCCCACGAATTGTACTTTAAATGGAAAAAAAGAAGTATTGATGCCAGAAAAAAAGAGATAAAAATTCAAGCCCTATTTGTTGTTTCCAATCAACCTTTTGAAGAGTTGAAACCTCGATTCAAATTCGAGAAAAAACTTAGTAATACCCCTTCAGTTGCAATCATCGGTTTCGGTCCTGCTGGAATTTTTGCTGCCTTAGAATTAATCCAAAAGGGAATCCAACCAATTATTTTTGAAAGAGGTAAAGACGTGCGTTCACGAAGAAGAGATTTAGCGAAATTAAACCGTGATATGATTTTAAATCCTGAATCAAATTATTGTTTTGGTGAAGGAGGAGCTGGTACTTATTCAGATGGGAAATTATACACGCGATCAAAAAAGAGAGGTGATGTTGAGCAAGTTTTGAAGACCTTCGTAGAATTTGGTGCGGAGGATGAAATTTTGGTAGATGCACATCCTCATATTGGAACTAATAAACTACCTCAGATAATTGTTGCGATGAGAGAAGCAATTGTCAAATATGGCGGAGAAGTGCATTTTGAGTCTAAACTTACAGATATTTATACCGAAAATAATCAGCTGAAATCTATTGAAATTAATGGCAATAGGAAATTCGAGTTTGACAAGTTGATATTAGCCACAGGTCATTCCGCAAGAGATATCTTTTATTTGCTTGATAAAAGAGGAATTAAAATCCAGTCAAAGCCTTTTGCATTAGGTGTTAGAATTGAACATAGTCAAGAATTAATAGACAAAATTCAATACCACGGTAGATTAAATGATGATTATGTTCCTCCAGCATCGTATTCTTTAGTGACACAAGATGAAAATAAAGGAGTTTTTTCATTTTGTATGTGCCCCGGTGGAATTGTTGCTCCTTGTGCTACTGAACATGGTGAAGTTGTAACAAATGGTTGGTCTCCTTCCAAAAGAAATAATCCGTATTCAAATTCAGGTATTGTAGTTAGTGTTGAACCTAGTGAATTATCAGATAAGGAAAATGATGCCTTTGTTTGCCTTAATTTCCAGAAAGAAATAGAGAATAAAGCTTGGCGCTTAGCTGGAAAAACACAACAAGTACCAGTCCAGAGGTTGGTTGATTTTATAGCCAATAAAAAGTCGGTTTCATTGCCAAAAAGCTCTTATCAACCAGGTGTTGTGAGCGTTAATCTGCATGAGTTATTTCCAGAGTTTATAGCAGAAAGGTTGCGAAAAGCATTTATTGATTTTGATAAGAAAATGCCGGGATTTATCTCTGATGAAGCTATACTGCACGCTCCAGAATCTCGAACATCTTCACCTATTAGTATTCCGCGTGATAAAGAAACTTATCAGCACATTCAAATATCAGGTATTTATCCGTGCGGTGAAGGAGCTGGATACGCAGGTGGAATTGTATCTGCTGCTGTAGATGGTATAAATTGTGCTAAAAAGATTGTTGAATTATTTGATAATGCCGATTAAATTTTATTTAATGGTAAAAGAAAACTATTTTTGTTATTCATTTAAACGTGATGCGATGTTAAAGTATCTTATTTTTATTAGTCTTTTTCTTTTTTCATTAGTCAATAATTGCATTGCCCAAGTTAGTATTTCAGGTGGGGCTAATATGTTAAATGCTTTTGGAGTGAAGAAATCGTTTTATGGTCTTCATATTGGCGGTGAATTGCCACAAAATAATATGGTTACCTTTTATGGACGGTTAAATTATTTTTTCCCGCAAGCAGAAGGCGATTCGTCAAACGCAGTTGCTGTAGGTAAAGATTTTAATGTTAATCCCTACCAAATTAATGTAAAGTATTTGAATACAACAAGTTTCATTTCAATTGAAGGAGGAACTCGTTCCTACATAGGAAATGGTTTTGATAATGGATTTTCGGGATATGGTGGAGGAAAAACATCCCTTCTTATAAGTAGAGTAAATGCTCGAGTTAATGACTACAACACAGGTATGTATACACTTGATGAAACTACTTTAGGAAAAGGCTCTATTTTAGGCCTTTGTTTGGGATTGCAAGGGGGGATAAAATATACATTTCCGGGTGTAGGTTCTATTTATTTGGATGGATCGTTGGATTATTTATTATTTGCAACACCAAGCAATCAGAATGTGTACACTTCATATTATCCGTCACAACGAATTTTGTTCATAACTACCATTGGTTTCAGAAAAGATTTCTACTAAAAAAACCAAAATTTCTTATCTGAAATTAGATTCAATTCAGTATTTATTTCATCGATTGTTTGTATTCGTTTGTTTCTAGCAACTAATAAACTTTGATATACTTCAACATCTGATAATTGATTGGGAGGTAAACGAAACGAATGTTTAACACATATTTTTGAAATCAGTTCAAACAATTTTTTAGGTAAACCAACATCATTCATCAAAGGATGGGTGATTTGTAAATTTGTGAAAATAGAAGGATTAGGGTGATTTAAAGGCAATTTTCCCGAATACAAATTATACATACAAATTCCCAAAGAAAATAAATCGCTGCTGTGATTTACGAGAGATTTTTGAGAAAGAATTACTTCTGGAGCTGAAAAACCGAGAGAAAATAATACTTCCCCATTATTTTCAGTAGGTATTTTATGTGCAAGTCCAAAATCAATGAGGGTTAGATGTGTTTCTGAATTTTCTTCATGAACCAAAAAGTTAGAAGGTTTTATGTCGTTGTGAGCAATTTGTCGATTTTTCAATTCAGTAAAAATAGGGACACAGTTATTAATAAAGAGCTTTAGTTTTTCCAAATTCTTTATTTTTTTATTTTTCTTCCACCACATATCGAGCGTATCACCCGTTTTAAATTCTTTTAATAAATAGATCCTAGTTTCATCTTCCCATAAATCTATATTTTTTTGAAAAAGAGGCGATGGTAAGTTGAATTTCGATTCTTGAATAAGTTTTTTCTGTTGTAAAAGTGTAGAATCATTTTTTTCGACTTGCTTAAGAACATAAGGTGTTGAATCATCTTCAAAACGAACAAGATGAACTTTGGAAAACTTTCTCGTTTTTTGATTTCCTAATTCTTGAATGATTGTAAAATTCCTCATGTTGGTATTAGGTTAGTAAAAAGATTTTATAAAAAAGGGTTAGGTAGTTAAAATATTATTGAATTATTTTATTTAATACTTGGTTTAAGTGAAGTTTATCAATTGAATGATTACCAGCATACTGTATTGTATTAAAACCAATGTGTGAGTAAAACTTATTTATTTCGGAAAATTGATTTTTATCGAAATAGGGGTCTTCGTTACCGATAATAAAATAGTTGTTTTTATTTTCTTGTTTTACTTCGACTTCGATTTTTAAATCAGGTGGAAAAATACAAGCCCAAAGTATAAGATGATCAATTGATTTAGATTCATAAAAAAATCGTGCAGCCGTTGCTCCACCTTGAGAGAAACCCAATAAAATGATCTTTTGAAATGTTGTTTTGGAAGTAAATTGTTTTATAAGTAAGTTAAGATAATTCATATTATCGTTTATATCATCTTCACGCGCTTCTTTTGTCATCCAAGAGGCGCCGACACGACCAGATGATCCTTCCAAATAAAAACGATGCATTCCTTCAGGAATAATAATAAAAAAATCATCTCGTAAGTCCTCAAATTTTCTTCCAAAATAGGCTGGTAATTGACCATAACCGTGTAAGGCAATTAATAAATAGTTGGCTCTTTCCAAAGTACCAATCGTATAATACCTATTGGTTTTACTGATCAAGATTGAATTTTCAGTCATAGATGTTTGGTTGTTTATGAACAAAATTATACATTTGATAGTGCGAAAGCTAATTTCATTTGGATTACTTTTTTTATTCCTTTGGCAAATAGGAGGTTATTTACTTGAATTCAAAATTGAATCAAGTAGAGTAAGAAAAGAGTTAAAGAAATTAACCAAAGAGGCAGTTCCGCTAAATCAACTAATTTACTTTCAATTTTCTGCTGAAGAAATCCAATCATTGACTTGGACAAAAAAAAATGAGTTTAAAAAAGACGGTCATTTTTACGATATTGTTTGGAGATATAAATTGAATAATGGATTAATTGAATTCCAATGTGTTTCCGATGATCAAGAGACCTTATTGTTTGAAAAGTTGGATCAATATGTTTCTGCAAATTTGGCTAATCAAAATCCGGATAAACCGCTTAAAAATTGGAGTAAATTGTTTTTTGCAGACTACATTCCTTTTTCAAGTTCGCTGGCGCCAATTCTATCCAATGAGTTTGCCTTAAGAACGAATCATTCATTTTTCTTCCAATCATCTTTTTCTGATGGTCATTTATTCATTGAAACTCCTCCACCGAATGGTGAATTTGCCTTATCTAAAAGCAAATTAAGTTTTAATAAATAAAATATGAAAAAGTCAATATTGACCGTTATAGGTCTTATAATGGGTTTTGTGTATACCCTAAACGCACAGCAAATCGTTCAATTTTACGATGAAGATACCTGGCAGCCAATAGCTGGGGTAAAAGTTCAAATGGGACTTAATTTGTTTTTATCTGACCAAAATGGAAAGATATCAATCAATGAGGTTTTTTCTTCTACAATGATTTCCATTTCTCATCCCGATTACGAGTATATGATTTTGTCATATTCCTTAATTGTGGATAAAAGATATAAAATCGGATTAAAATCAAATACCAATACGTTTGATGAAACTGTTATTTCGGCATCAAAAGTGGAAGAAAAAAAGAAGGATGTTGCACAGAAAATTCAAGTCCTAAAAAGTTCAGAATTGCAATATTTGAACCAGAGTTCAACAGCTGATGTGATAGCAAATTCGGGAAATGTTTTTGTTCAAAAAAGTCAATTAGGTGGTGGTAGTCCAATTATTCGAGGCTTTGAAACCAATAAAGTGCTTTTAGTGGTTGATGGAATTCGAATGAATAATGCAATTTATCGAGGAGGTCATTTGCAAAATATAATCACAGTTGATAATGCTGTAATGGATCGCGTAGAGGTTGTTTTTGGACCAGGATCAGTAGTTTATGGTTCAGATGCAATCGGAGGTGTAATGACTTTTAACACAAAAAATCCACTGCTCAGTTCTACGGATAAAGTTTTGGTAAAAGGAGGAGCTTTCACGCGTTATTTTTCGGTTGCGAATGGTTTTTCGGCAAATGCGAATGTTTCTGTTGGCTCTAAACGTTTCGGTTCATTAACTTCATTTACTTATTCATCCTATGGTGATTTGAGACAAGGAGCAGTGCGTAGTCCTTTCGTTGGTAACTTTGGTTCAAGATCTTGGTATGTGGATAGAATTAATGGCATAGACTCTATGGTTGTGAATGCAGATTCAAATTTACAAGTTGGTTCTGGATATTCTCAGTATGATATTTTGCAAAAATTCACCTTCAAACAAAAGGATTGGATTACACATAAGTTGAATTTTCAACTTTCAAATTCCAGCAATATTGATCGTTATGACCGTTTGACTCAGATGAGTAATGGTAAAGCAAGATTTGCAGAATGGTATTATGGACCACAATT
>JBIKQS010000267.1:0-3890 GCA_044349575.1 Crocinitomicaceae bacterium | reverse complement strand
TAATCTTGTTAGAAATTTTGAGGTCTTTGCCGATGGTTTTACCTTCCGTGGATAGAATTTGTATTGATTCAATTTCATCAGCGGATTCAATATAAATGAATGAATTTGCAGGATTTGGATGAATACTGATTTTTTCTTCAAAAACCTCGTTAACATCACTTAATGGATCATAAACTATAAATTGCCCCATCATACCACCGTCCTCGTGAGTTAACATGTGACAATGATACATGTAAGGTACATCGGGATTTGCAAAATCTTCAAATTTCGTAATAAACCGAACTTTACCTTGACCTCCAGGAACTAATACTACATCCTTTCTACCTGATAATTCAGGAGGTGGGGGAGAGCCGTTTATGTCTAGAATATAAAATGGAACATTGTGAATGTGGAACGGGTGTGCAATTGGAGTATTATTCTGTAAGGTCCAAATTTCTGTGTTATTCAAAGGGATAGTGTAATTAATGATATCCATGTCAAATAAAGCATTGTTTATTAAGAAAGGTCCATTTATCGCAGTTGGTCCCATTGTTTGAGGGCTAAAAGTCAGTGTTCGAGAGGCGTTCGAGTTTCCCTCCAACCAAGGATTGTTTTGAGCTAGGGAAGATGGTATGGTTGTGACAGGATTATTATATTGCGGTATAACTTGAATTTCTAGCACTTCAAAGTTATTTCCGTTCAATGGATTCAACGAATAATTTGGAATAGATTGTCCGGCTCCCATTCCTGGTTGTTGAGCTCCGTAAATCCCATTGGGTAATTCTGATCCAAAAGACATTAAATTTAGGATTTGGCCGTTCAATCCTGATAAATCAACTAAAATTTCAGCGCGCTCTCCCGGTGCTAGTTTCAATCGAGTTAACTGAACCGGGGCATTTAATAGTCCGCCATCCGTTGCAATTAGCTGAAATGCTAGGTTATTTGTCAAACCTAAATTGTACATTCGTTCCGAAGATCCATTAAGTAATCGCAAACGAACAACTTGGGCTGGGAGTTGTACAAATGGGTCTATGGTTGCATTTACCATAACGGTTGTATCCAGTGCAGTTTCAATAACAATTTGATTCATTTCATCAAATCCTTTTGTTTGAATGATAAGCGGGATATCATCATAACCATAGGTTCTCGGTAGGTTCAACATAGCTTCGACAGGATCTCTAACGATAATCATACCTGCAATTCCCATCTGTACATGCATATTAGTCATGTGATGTAAATGCGGATGATACCAATACGTTGCCGCATGATCCAGAACTTCAAAGCTTGGTTCCCACATGGTAAAGGGAGGTATTGTAGTATGGGGGCCACCATCATTTTCAGGTGCAACGTGTAAGCCATGCCAATGAATAGTAGTAGTGTCAAATAACAAGTTTGTTACCTCCATTGTTACCTGCTGACCTTTATTTAAAATAATTGTTGGTGCTAATATGGCCCCGTTAATTCCCATTGTTTCAGTTTGATTTCCAGAGAAAAAATGAACATGGTCGTGTTTTATTTCAAGAGGGATAACATTTCCGCTAATTGTATCCGGAATAAAAAGCAGGTTTTGACTCCACGAAAAGAAGGGAATGAAAATAAGTAATACTCTTTTCATTTAAATTATTTTGTCAAAATTACAAGCAACCTCACTGAAATGTGTAACATAAGTTGCATTGATAAGAACCTAAGAATTCCTTTTCTTTGATTTTATATGAAAATAATTTGAGGTTACACAAGTGGATTTATTCAGACAGCTATTTTATTTTGTTGTGAAATAAAAGTTTTAGAAAAGTTTAAATAGTGTGGTAATTAGGCGGCTAGATTTTGTTAGTTGCTCTGAATCTAAAGGTTTTACATTAGATTTTGTTCGTTTTATTCTTGGAGTTTTAAATTTCTTTGAGTAAGTTTGTTACTCAATGTTAGAAGCATTAATTACATCGAAAACAAGAGTTCGTTTGTTGGTTAGATTTTTTCTTAATCCAACAATGAAAGCGTATTTACGCCAATTGGCCGATGAATTTGGTGAGAGTACTAACGCTGTGCGCGTAGAGTTAAATCGACTTACTGAAGCTGGTATTCTTGAAAGTGAGGCAAATGGTAATGTGGTTAATTACAAAGCAAAAGAATCTCATCCCTTATTTCCTGAAATTCGAAGTATTGTTTCTAAAATGACAGGTCTCGACTCAATAATTGAATGGGTAATTCAGCGACTAGGTAATGTTGACTTTGCGTACCTGATTGGAGATTATGCAAAAGGCAAGGATACTGGGATAATTGATGTAATTCTTGTTGGAGAAATTGATAAGTCCTATCTAACAGAATTGATTGAAAAAGCAGAAGGTTTAGTGCAACGAAAAATTCGTTACCTCGTAATGAATCAAGTTGAACTAGAAAAATATAAAGTACAAAACGAAGAACCAATTTTACTCTTGTGGAGTAAGAACTAATAAGGGTTTGAACTTATTTTAACGATTGCTCAACACAGGGGTTATTCAAAAAATTACTGTGACTGAGAAAGGCGAAGCTATGTTAAAATGCATCAATTTTATGGAATTAATTTTTTAATTCAGTACGTTGTCTCATTTAATTCAACAAGCATTCACAATTACCCAAACTGATTACGAAAAGCGTAATGGTCATCGGGGATTAGTAATTTGGCTTACAGGACTATCAGGTTCCGGAAAATCAACCATTGCTAATGAATTGAATACACGCTTTTTTCATCAGAATAAACATAGCGTTATACTTGACGGAGATAATACCAGATTAGGTATTAATCATGATTTAGGTTTTACAAATGCTGATCGTACGGAAAACAATCGAAGAGTAGCTGAAATAGCGAAACTCTTTATGGAATCTGGAAATATTGTTATTTGTTCGTTTATTTCTCCATTTCAAAATGACAGAGATTTATCGAAACAGATTATTGGTAACGAAAATTACGTTGAAGTTTTTGTAGATTGTTCGCTTGAAGCTTGTGAAAATCGAGATGTTAAAGGAATGTATAAACAAGCAAGGAAAGGAGAATTAGAGTCTTTTACGGGAATATCTAGCCCGTACGAAATTCCAACGAATCCGCAATTAATCCTTCAAACAGAAGAGTTGAATTTGCAGCAATGTGCCGATTTATTGTTGAATACAATCAGCGAGAGGATTAAACTACCGAACGAGAAAATCGCATAAGTCCTTTGAAAAATTACAGATTAAGTCATCTTGAGGAATTAGAAGCGGAATCGATTTTTGTGCTTCGCGAAACGTATGCCCAATTTGAAAATCCTTGTATTCTTTTTTCAGGTGGAAAGGACTCAATTGTTGTTACGCATTTGGCTGTAAAAGCATTCGCACCCGCAAACATTCCATTTACCTTACTTCACATTGATACAGGTCATAACTTTGAAGAAACTTTACTTTTTCGAGATCAACTGGTAAATGAATTAGGTGTGAAGTTAATAATCGGTTCTGTTGAAGAATCAATACAATCCGGAAAAGCAACTGAGGAAAAAGGAATGAATGCCAGCAGAAATAGAGCTCAATCTGTGACACTGTTGGATATGATTGAAAAACACCAATTCGATGCAGCCATTGGAGGAGCGCGAAGAGACGAGGAGAAGGCAAGATCAAAAGAACGTTTTTTTTCACACAGAGATGATTTTGGTCAATGGGATCCCAAAAATCAACGACCTGAATTGTGGAATATTTTCAATGGAAAAAAACAGATGGGTGAACATTTTCGTATTTTCCCAATTAGCAATTGGACGGAATTGGATATTTGGCAGTACATTCAGCAAGAAAATATTGCTTTACCTTCGTTGTATTTCACGCATGAACGAAAAATTGTGAGACGTGGAGACACGCTTCTAGCAAATTCACCTTTTATTACGCTTCGTGAAGATGAATGTATAACGAACGAA
>JBIKQS010000266.1:0-3905 GCA_044349575.1 Crocinitomicaceae bacterium | reverse complement strand
GCTGATCCTGAATTTTATTACCATTACGGTCAAGTGTTACGAACAAATGGACTCCATGAAAAATCGCGAGAGGCTTTTATTACTTTTCAGGTGCTTAGGCCACAAGACCCACGAATTCTGCATATTCAGAAATCGTGGCAAGTTATTGAAGAAGATGCTAAATCGGATCAACCATTAGGTATTGAAAATATGGTTTTTTGCAACACGGAATTCACAGATTTTAGTCCCGTTTTATATGAGAATTCGGTGGTGTTTACCTCATCTAGAAAGACAAAAACCCACCGAAGAAAAAATAGTTGGAATAGACAATCTTACTTTGATTTATATAGTTCAAAAATTGAATCTGACGGAAATAATCTATTAGAAGTACAGCCATTTGGTGGCAAAAAAATAAACAAAAGGTATCACGATGGGCCAGTTTCCTTCTCCAAAAACAATGACTCCATGTATTTTTCTCGTGTTGACAAATTTCTGAAAGGAAAAGACAGAAAAGAAATTGAAATAGAGCGAATTAAATTATTCAGTTCAGTGTTTTTAAATGGGAAATGGCAAAAGGCGAAATCGTTTCAACACAACAGCGATAATTATTCACTGGGAAATCCTTGTTTATCAACGAATGGGAAAAGGCTTTATTTTGTATCTGATATGACTTCAGGTTATGGCGGTACAGATATTTATTATTCTGATTGGATCAATGGCTCATGGAGTAAGCCTGTAAATGCCGGAAAACATATCAATACGATAAACAATGAGAATTTCCCTTCCTTAGATAAAGCCGGAAACTTGTATTTTTCATCCGATGGCTATGCCGGATTTGGAGGATTTGATTTATGTGTTGCCAAAACATCAGCCTCTGGATTTAATCAAGCGCATGTTCTCAAACAACCCATAAATTCATCCTACGACGATATTGGAATACTTGTACTCGATAACAACAAAAAAGGATATTTCAGCTCCAATCGTAAAACCCAAAATGTGGGTGATGATGATATTTTGTATTTTGATTTTAGTGACTTGAAAGATACAAATCTGATTATCAGTGATTATATCATTGGTTGGAAAGAAAAGAAAGATACGGTTATTTTAGTAAAGGAGGAGAAAAAAGATGTCGATTCCATTCCTTCTCCCGTTATTGTTAATGACTTTGATTCTTTTGTAGATTCCCTCGGTTACACGACTAAGGACGGTATTGATTTCATAATCTATTTCGATTTCGACAAATATTTTATCCGCCAAAACGAAAAAACAAAAATGGAACAAGTGAAAGCAGAACTTACAAAAAACCCTTCATCCATATTAGTAATAGGAGGACATACAGATAGTTACGGAACACCAGAATATAACATAGTTTTATCCCAAAATAGAAATAATTCGGTAATCACATACTTAATGAAAAATGGAATTGATGCCAATCGAATTCAAGCAACTGCCTATGGTTTAACGAAACTAGTGAACGAATGTACAAATGGAGACAAGTGTACAAGAGCGCAAAATCAACTAAACAGACGCGTTGAAATGAAAGTGGTGAAGAAGAAACCTTAATGGATTTTGGTTTAAAGAAATGAGCATCTCAACACTCCTTGAAATAGTTAGTAATTAAAGCAGATCGATTGGCTTGTACCGTATATCGAATTAAGTCGGAGATCTGCTTCAAAAACCTTAAAACTGTTTGATTAAGCTAAAATATTCAATGCTTTTTTGCAATTTGAAAAATGGTAGTTTTTGCATGTATTCTTTTGCTTGATCTTCGTCAATTCCTTTGAATATTAGTACCGCTCCATTCCTTGATTGTCTTAAAAACAAACATTCCAATAGTCCTTCCTCTTTCCATTGAGCCACAACTTCTTGTTCATGCTTTAGAATTTCTTGAAAATTTTCGGGTAAGTTGTCTGTATCAATTGTTAAAATTACTTGAATTCTGTTCATTGTATTTTATTTTTTCCTAAAGGTACCTTTATTTGTCGAGCTCTTTTAGGGCTTTCGGAATGCAACCTATTATTTGAGAAGCACTCATAGCGTATTCTGTATATTTTTTTCTCGCTTTGTCACCTGCAAAACCATGAAGATACATTCCAAGAATCGCAGCCTCTTGACTTGAATAGTGTTGCGCTAAAAGTGACGCTATCATCCCAGTCAAAACATCACCTGAACCACCCTTGGCCATTCCGGGATTTCCAGTTGAATTAAAAAACACCTCTCCTGAAGGAGTTGATAAAGATGAATGTGCTCCTTTCAGTAATATATAGATGGAATGTGTTTTTGATTTTTCAAGTTGCCTATGAAATCTATCATAAGCTGTTTCAGAGTTACCAAATAAGCGATCAAACTCCTTGGGATGAGGTGTTAAAATTGAATTTTTTGGAATTAATTTTATCCATTCAGGATTTTGAGCAAGAATATTCAAGGCATCTGCATCTAGTACTATTGGGCACGTTGCTTTTTGAATGATTTCTACAACTAATTCCATCGTTCCTAGTTGAATTCCAATTCCTGGTCCAAGTCCAATGGAATGATAATTTGTCACATCTATATCGCCAATTAGATAATCAAATTCAGTGGAAGTTAAACACAGAGCTTCCGGACAAGTCGTTTGAATGATGTCATACCCACATTGTGGAACAAAAGTCGTGACTAACCCTGCACCTGAATGCAAGGCTGCCCTCGTAGCTAAAACCGCTGCTCCCATTTTGCCTTGCGAACCTGAAATAATCAATGTATGTCCATATGTGCCTTTGTGCGAGAATTTATTTCTTTTTCGAAGCAGTGGTTGAACATACGATTTTGTTAAATAGAAATAAGGCGATTGTAATTCATCTAAAAAAGCTTGATTTAACCCGATGGAAAGTATTTCCCAATGGCCTGCTTTCTCGCCAAAATCAGCCAATAAAAACGAAAGTTTGGGTCGTTCAAAAGTCAATGTATAGGCAGCATGAACGATTGCATCTTCTGAATTATTAGAATTATCTTCGTAAAATAAGCCGGAAGGCAAATCAATAGAAATCACTGAAAAATGGGTTTGGTTAATCCTCTCAATCACCTTTTTTGCTATTCCTTCAATTGGTCTGTTTAATCCTGAACCAAAAAGAGCATCAATAATAACACAAGGGTCGTTCAATTCGGGAATAAGCTCAACTGATGAAATTTGATGAATAGGAATCAAGGTGAAATTTTTTAATTTTTCCAGATGAAATTTAAAATCTTCACTTCCTTCATTTGGATTTCCAACCACATAGATAGCAATGGAACAATCATTTTTGGAAAAGAATTTAGCAAGTGCCAATCCATCTCCACCATTGTTACCCGTACCGCAAAAAATAACAAAATGTTGTTTTAAATCTATTTTTTGTTCAATCCATTGAAAACAAGCAAAAGCAGCTCGTTCCATGAGTTTCGGAGAGGAAATCGGCTCGTTTGTTATGGTAAATCGATCAGCCTCTCGCATTTGAGACGCGGACAAAATGGAGATCAATCTATTTTCCATATTTCAAGATTAATGCAATTTGACCTGTGTGGTAGGCTGTATGTGAAATTATTCGACCAAAGGCCTCCGCTTTTGTTTTTGTGCCAAATTCTTTTGTCGTCACAAGTTCACTCCACGAATCTGTATTCTGATCTTCAATTGTTCTATGAAAAAGTAAACCTGAATGATCCAAATGAGCTTTTATCTCCTCAAAATTCGTCCATTGGCCGTTATCTTTTCCATCAATTAACGTTTTCGCAACTACTTGAATTTCTTCTCCATGAAAAACATTTTTGGAAAACAATAATTCCACATCACTAATATGTCGCAATAAGAATCCAATGCTGTTTGGACTCGGCTCTAATTTCTTTGCCAAATCGCTAGTTTTCATCAATTCAATTAATAAAGTAAGTCGTGTTCTAGCCTCTGAGTATGCCTGGTTAAA
>JBIKQS010000265.1:0-3909 GCA_044349575.1 Crocinitomicaceae bacterium | reverse complement strand
GAATTTTTGCAACTAAAACATCTATATCATGATTATTTATATCATAATAGAATCGCTCATCTCTATCTGTTAAACTCATATCACTAGTCTATTTATATTATAATTCTATTCCTCCACCAACTTTTCTCGTCTTATATACTTTTGAACTTGAAGTCAAAACCAACGGGGCCAACAATAAAAAATGTTGCAACAAGGCTATTAGTAACAACGAGTAAGCTGAATTTTTAGAAAGTAATTCCAAGGGTTTTGCCAATTCAAACTCCCTTTTTGATGCTGGTAAAGTTAGTGTAGATGTGTACTCGTATTTTGCTGATTCTACTTGGTAAAGCTCTGCGATTTTTTTCTTTAGCACCGGCACTTGCGAATCAACAACTGCCATGGAATTATGTAATTCAAATAAATTCCACCTTGCGATATTATCAAGAGACTTTACAATATTAGTTTTATGATCCTTATTGATTTTTTCATATTTAGATAGAATATCGCCTCTAACCCCTTCTTTTTTACTTGAACGAATTTGTTTTTCATCTCCTTTCAAAACCTCTTTATCTAAATTATAGATGCTATCAAGCTTTGAATAATTTTTATTTGCCATCAGATTTTGAAGATTAATATTAACGTGCTCAACTAATTTATCGGTTTGTTGAGTCGCGGCATCATTAATTCGAACTAACTCATTTTGAACTTCTCCATACTGATTTTTAACTTGATTTTTTACGTTTAACTCAACATTAAAACCATGAATGGTAAAATAAGATAGAGGAACTCCTAAAACAAAGTATAATCCATACAAGATAATTGATAAGTTTCTGTTGTAGGATGAGTTTTTTCGTAATTCCTCCTTTTTTCGGATCAATTGATCAAGTAAAAAAAAGAGGCCAAGAGCCAAAACAAGTGTAATAATTACCGCCAAAACCAATTGCCCTTTAAAAAAATGAATTGTCCCCAAAAAAGTAGCTACAACGGAAAGTAATAGACCTATGTACATAAGTCCTGTTTTTAAATAAGCTAATTTATTTTCATTTTTTCCACTCATATTGCTTTATTTTTGAACAAAAATATAAATTTATTTCAATTTTTTCACTTCTTCTAATGCTTTATTTATCTGAATAATTGGTCCAATTCGACTGCCAGCTGTTGATGGCTTTCCTGTTTTTCGAAGAATTGCTTTAATTTGATCGTTCTTAATATCGGGTTTAATGCTTTTCATCAGAGCTACAGCGCCACTAACTATGGGTGCGGCCATACTAGTTCCTGGCATTGCCTTGAAATTGTTTCCGGGTACGGAACTATACACATTAACGCCTGGCGCACTGATGTGACTTAATTTTCCGTAATTGCTGAAGGATGCCATTGCTCCTTTATTATCGATGGCAGAAACATTGATAACTTCAGTAGATCGATTCAATGGATCATATCCAATTGCAACTGGATATCCCTCATCTTCCGTTCCATTCCCTGCAGCCAGAACAATCGTAACATTTTCCTTTGTTGCATACGTAAATACTTCAGTCCAAAATGCCTCCACATCCTTATTTTTGGTTCTAGCCCAATTTTCCATAAAACTATCGGGTCGTCCTTTAAAAAAAGGAGGTACAGGAGCACCCAAAGACATGTTGATGACATCAGCTCCATTTTTAATCGCATATAAAACACCATCAATCACATCGGTAAAGGACATGTATTCACCTCCATCACTTATCTGAACAGGCATGAATGAACAACCAGGAGCAATACCTACAATTCCAAAATTATTATCTGCCTTACCAATTGCCAAGCCGGAAACATGTGTACCATGTTCTTGGGTATTTGCCCTACCAAAAACACGATTGGATTTTGTGATTACGTTGTAAGGTTTTACAATATTTGTTTGTAAATCCTTATGATTGAGATCAAAACCATCGTCAATTACAGCAACAATAATTTCTTTTTTACCCGTTGTAATATCCCAGGCCTTAGGTGCTCCAACAGCAGCAAGATGCCAAGATTGCATGTTATTTGACATGACGGGATCATTAAATGACTTACTTGATCGAAACAATTGTTCATCCCAAATAAGTAAGGGGTATTTTTTCAGTTTAGTTCTCAAATCGTTTTTAATGGAAGCTTGCAGCGAGTCAGGAAACTGAAATTGTACACGATTAGTTTCATTGTCATAATAAACAACCTTATACTCATTTGATGGATATGCTTTTTTGAGGTCAAGCACAAAATCTTCAAATTTTTTCGTTTTATCTTTCAACGCAATATTCACCAGGTTACCAATAATTTTGGTGCTATCTTCCCCACGAATAATTTTTGTGGTATCAATTACAGGTCTTTTTCGTGGTTCCTTCGGAAGTATTTTGTTTAACTCCTCTCTTTTTCTCGTTTCGGACGTCTCATTTCCAGAAGCTGCTCCGAAACTTCCACATTTTTTGAATAAGAGCAATAAAAGAATCAGTAATAGAATTAATAGTACCCACCAAAACTTTTTAAAGAACCATTCTAACCAATTCAAAAAAGCAAAAAACCAATTAGAAGCAGGTTTTTCGGGCTCATCATCAATAGGTTTAACTGGAGTTTCTTCGATTTCTTCTGATGGTTCATCCTCTTCATCGATTTCTTCTTCCTTTTGTTCCTCTCCGTCCAATACTATCTCTATCGGTTCTTCATTTTCATCCACAGGATCTTCTTCTATTCCGGTTATGATAATGTCATTTCCTTTATCAACTCGTGGTGGCTCATCAACTCCCGAATCTGTTTCATCGCCTTCATTGATAGGTTCTAAAGGTTCAATTGGATTTGAAGTTGGTACTGACTCTAATTTCTTGGTGTAATTTAAAAAAGGAAGATAGTTTTCATTGTTCATTAAAGCCCAACCCCAGACTATAGAAATGTCTTCCCCATTTGAGAAAATGATAAGGTTTGTTGGGTTAAATATTTGCTCAAAAATCTCCTTCCATTCATTAGCATTTGCTCCTTTTTGTTGCTTAGATTTTTCTCCAAAATAGTTGAGTATTTGATCGCGAAGCAAACAAAATTTATCAGAAAGGTATGCTTGGGTTGACTCATCAAATTCGGATATTCGTTTAAATTCACCAGAAAAAGAAGACTGCCATTGTACGGTTTTACCAATTCTATTTTCTTTAGCCAATATGCCCAAAATAGCCTTGTCTTGGAATTGCGTTTTTAACAAACTCTTGGCCTGGTCATAATATTCAGACAGATATCGGTTTTTGAATGAAACCGGCGTGTAATCAGATGTACTAAATGTATAAAAACTTTTCATCATCTTGGGCAATCAATTCTGTAAGACCACTCAGTGTTTGGATTATTGGATGGCTTAACATATACATCAATATATCGCGGTTTGGAGGGGTCATATTTATATTTAAAAGTTAAACACTCATTTCCATCAGTTCCTAACATTCCGCTATCGTGAATAATTCTACCATCATAAACAAATTTTATCCTGTCAGGGATTTCCAGAGTATTGTAACAATATCTAATTATACCAGAAGTTGTACCTAAATCCCAAGTTTTATGATGCTCTCTGCTATCTCCATTTGCTGAAATATTACTATTACAAGGTATCGAATTTGGTGGTGGCGGAGGAGGTGAAGGTGGATCAACATTTGGTTCATCAACTTGGCTAGTGGTATCACCTAATACTTCCTCTTTTTCGATTATGCGGTTTGTATCTGGAGCGCATGAGCAACAATTATTCATAAGGGAGTCGATTTCTTTCATGTTTTTGAAATATAAATCTTTACCAGGGCAACTCTCGATTTTAGATGTCTTTATTTTTGATTTATAACAGCAGAAAAAGAAAAGAAGTACCAGAGAAATTATGAAAAATGACCAAAGGAACCACCAATAACGATATGCTAAGTAGTTCATAAAGCGAATGGGTTTTACCCACCATTT
>JBIKQS010000035.1:0-12647 GCA_044349575.1 Crocinitomicaceae bacterium | reverse complement strand
ATCCATTTTCTCTTTTGGGATAAAATCATGAACGATTTCCCGAAGAATATACTTTTTAATACCATTGTGGTATTTGAAATTATCAGGTAGTTGAGCTGCATATTCAACAACGCGATGGTCTAAGAAGGGCTCTCTACCTTCCAAACTTGCTGTCATCGTTGCGCGATCCACTTTTTGTAAAATGTCATCCACCAAATAGGTTTGATAATCAATAGCCATCATGTACGATAGAGGCGATGAATCAGGATGCCATAGTTCTTTTGAATTATAAGCCGTGTGTAATTTATTGGGAACAAAATTCAAAAATTCGGCAAGTTGTTTTTCTGTAAATTGTTCGCTTAAACTCAACATCATTTGTTCAGATGATGGATCTTTTAAAAGCGATTTTAATTTTTCGTAACGATTGGGAAAATTGTATTTATTTTTCAGAATGGGAATTTTGTTTGCAGGCACCAATTGCATCATCTCGGCAATACCTTTTCTTGCAAATGCAGGGATTGTCCTCAACTTTTGACCATAACGCATGAGATAGTCGTAGCGATTGTATCCTGCAAAAACCTCATCACCTGCATCAGCACTTAGTGCAACGGTGACTTCTTTACGCGCCATTAAACTCACTAAAGTGGTTGGTATAGCACTACTGTCTGCGAAAGGTTCGTCATAGTAGAACGGTAAGTCTTGAATTAAATTCAGGGCCTCTTTTTGTGAACATTCAATTTCTGTATGGTCTGTTCCCAAGATTGTTGCGGTTTGTTGGGCGTATTCGGCTTCATTTAGTCCAATGTCCGGCACGGAGATCGTAAATGTTTTTAATTTTTCCGTTCGATCTTTTTGTAAAATAGCTGCTACAGCAGAACTATCATAACCACCGCTGAGAAAAACACCAACGGGCACATCAGCCACCATACGATAGTTGCATGCCGAAGTCAGTAAGTCCAAGGTTTCTTTTTTCGCTGTTTCAAAATCAACAGTTAGTTTAGGTTTGTTGTAGGCATCGTAAACATTCCAATATTGGTGTTGATGTTCCAAGGAATTTGAAAGAATGTTATCCGCATCGTCTAACCGAAATTGAAGAAAATGCCCTGGTTTTAGTTTGTAACAATGTTCAAAAACACAATGTGGCGTTGGAATATTTCCATATTGCATGAATGCCGCAACTGAATTTTTATTTAATTCTTTTTTAAAATGTGGATGTTTATGAAAGGATTTTAATTCAGAGGAAAATAGAAACAATCCATTTTGGTAATAATAAAAGAAAGGTTTTATTCCAGCACGATCTCGAACACATGTAATTTCTTGTTCATCAATATCAATAATAACAAAGGCAAACATTCCGATAAACCGATGCACACATTCCTTTCCCCATTGAGCAAAAGCATGAAGAATTACTTCTGTATCAGAATTTCCTGAAAAAGAATGCCCTAATTCAATGAGCTCTTTTTTTATTTCAGCATAGTTATAAACTTCACCATTGAAACAAATCCAGTAATTTTCAAATTGCATTGGTTGTTTACCAAACGAGGATAAATCAATAATTGATAACCGCCTGTGACCCAGCCCTATGATGGCTTGTTCTGTTTCAATGAGTTCAATACCACTTCCGTCAGGTCCACGATGAAATAAGGTATCGGTCATTGTAGAAAGCACTTCTACCTTCGATTCCTTTTTAAAATCTATAAATCCGGTAATTCCGCACATGATATGAAAAGTAGGTTGATTTACAAATGTACAATGAAAAAGAGTGTTTTAGCACATTTTTTTTCTCTAATTTTGGCAGTTATCAAATCCCTTCGATGAAAAATATCGATTTTTCGATAGTACTTTATAATGACCACACAAACCGGTTGACTTTTTTTACGGGTTTGGATGTATTAATGTTGATTTTTTGGCTGATTTTGGTTGTAATAATTGCCAGTTATATAAAATCACAAAATAAGGATAAAGAACATTATAAATATTTCATGTTAAATATTTATTTCAAAATATTTTTTTCTTTTGTATTTGCTTTTTATTATTTGTTTTTTATTCACGGAGGCGACACGATTGCATTTTTTGATTCTTCAAGAGTATTAACTAATTTACTGCTAAAATACCCCAGTTTTTATTTCAATGAATGGTCAACATATGCCGAGGAGGTGGGGTATGTTAATCATTTTACCATTGAAACAGGAAGGCCCCCGGGTTGGATTGCAAGAGAGCCAGAGGGATATTTTGTTAGTAAAGTGTATTCTATTCTCAATCTATTTACAGGAAGTAGTTATTTAGCCCTAACGGTTTTAACAGCTTTCATAACTTCTCTTGCATCCTTTAAACTATATGATTTTATCGTTTCATTTGGTATTCATGATTACAAAAAATTAGCCTTATATTTTCTATTTATCCCCTCACTAAGTTTTTGGTGTACAGGTGTCTCAAAAGATACTTTAATTTTGATTTGCATCTATTATATAATTCCGATAATTTACAATTTAATTGTTGGAAAAGCAAAATTTAAAATTTGGAATATCTTTCTTGTTTTAGTGTTCTCCGGGATTCTTTTGAATATACGATCATTCATGTTAATTGTTGTTATTATCCCATTTATTTTTGCTTTCAACGTAAACTTTGCTAACTTTTATTTTAAAGGAAAATTTTTACAACGATTCATTAGAACCGTTGTAATTTTGGTTGGTTTTGGATTTATCGGGTTTTATTTTTCGGGTGAAACAGCACAAAAATACTTGAAAGAGGCAGAGGTTGTTCAACAAGATTTTAAATTAAATAAAACATATACTGGAAGCAAATATGATCTAGGCGATGTTACTTATACTCCTCTTGGTATTTTAAGAGCAATGCCCTTATCTGTTTTTACTGGTATTTACCGTCCCCTCCCTTGGGAAGCATTATCACCCGGACTTATTTTAAATGGTTTGGAAAGTATTCTATTATTTTATTTGACATTTGTTTTTTTATTCAACAAACGTAGAAAACGCATCGCTCGAATTCGCGACTCAGATATTCTAACCTTCTCCCTTTATTTTGTTATCATTTTTGCCTTTATGACTGGTTTTACATCAGTTATTTTTGGCGTATTAGTTAGATTACGCGCCCCATTACTTCCTTTCTTTTTACTGTTGTTAACTGTAAAACCGGTAGAAGAGAAAAAAGAAGAGGAAGTCACGCAAGAATTAGTTACATAAACTTATTTAATGGCCTGTAGTAGTTTGCAATAGAATTACTTATGTAGAATTTATTACCTACCTTTAGAAAATCTAATACAATTCATCGTGAAAATATCAATTCCTATACTTTTAATTCTGTTTTCTACTATAATAATTTCATGTAAAAAGAAGAATAAAATTCCTCAACCTCAACCAATAACCAATCCACAAGATACAACTGAAAATGCAATTGATACATTGTCAAAATTGGTAATTAATCTAAATGGTATGCAGAATACAAATGGGAAGGTAAATATTGCATTGTACAATAGTTCATCGAGTTTTAACGACCCAGATCAGGCTTTTCGTGAACTTTTCTTAGATTGTACGGGTGGCTCCATGGTTATTACCATGGATAGTTTGGTTCCTGGAGATTATGCTTTTGCTATTTTTCATGACGAAAATAATAATCAGCAGATTGATCAAAATTGGCTGTCAATTCCAACGGAAGGATTTGCATTTTCTAATAATGCAATGGGGTCTTTCGGTCCGCCTAGTTGGACACAAGCTAAATTTTCAGTGCCTGTATCTTCAACGGTGAATCAGTCAATTTCGTTGAACTTCTACTAACCTCAATTCGGTTATAAAAATGGATTCAGACCGCTTAGAAACAATTAGTCACTAACTAATACACCTACTTTTTTTGGACTTTTTTAAGGATGCAGTTAGGTTGAGGATAAATCCCTTCTCTCACTATTTCTCTCGTTTTTTTGGTCAGTTTTAGGATTTCCTTTGTTTCATCTGTTGATCGGGTAAACACAATTTCAAGTGTTTTTTTATCCTTTTTAGTCCATGTATATGGAAGGGTCATTTCGTTTCTACCTACCTTGAATACTAGTTCTGTTTTTTCAATTGTGAGGTATACGGGGGTAGCTAATACATCAATAAACTGACTTCCCGTGTTTATTTTGTAAGCAGAAATTTCACCTTCATATTCTCCTAGAAACTTTTTCTTTAATGGTTTTTGAGCGCTCACAAAAGAAGTTGAAACGAGAAAAATTAGGATTAGAACTTTGGTCATACGCTACTAAGTTAAGAAAAATGTATTTCTATTCTCATTAATACCCTGAGATTATCCCTTTAGAATAAAAGCGCCATTTTTAAGAAAGTATCCTTCTCCCTCTTGTATCCAAGGCATAAAGATTTTTGCATTAACTGTTTCAAGTGGTTTAAATAGAATATCGTATTTCTTGTGATTCAAAGTTAGTTGGATAGAATTACCGTAATCATTTACACTAATTCGCTCATTTTCTAAGGTCAAATTTATTTTTTTTCTAGTTAAATCATGATAGGTAATTTGTCCGGGGTTTAATTTAGCATACGATTCAACAACTATTTTCAGTTTATCCACTTGTTCGGGTTTGGCCTTATAAAAACAGTGAATTTTATCTTTGATTTTAAATGTCGCAACAAATTGGTTGTGATTAAAAATACATAATTCTGTTTTCGACACTGTTTGGTACCGTTGAAAAACAATCGAAAGTAGTATCAAAAAATAAGTAGAGTAGCCCAAAATGATTTGTTTGCGTGTTTTAGCGTAAATGAGTAAAAAAATGACAAGCAAACCTATAATAATTACTAACCAAAATGGCAGTGAAAATCCATAAGCAACAGCACCTGGAATTTCTTCAATTTTTTGAACAATCCAATACATAGCATATACAGAAAAGCCTAATAGAATTCCAATAAATTGTGATAAAATCGGAACATATTTTATAACAAATAGAAAAAAGCCAAGTCCCATAATTATGGATGAGAAAAACATGAGTCCGAGATTGCTTAGCACGAAGTAATTTGGAAATTGATGAAAGTAAAACAGGGAAATTCCAGTAGTCATTAATTGAGCAGCAAAACCAAGGGCGGTTCCTTGCCAAAGTTCTCTAAATACGATTGTTTTTACTTGAATCAACGCTTCAATCTTTTGATAAAATAAGAAGATACCTATCATTGCCAAATAGGAAAGCTGAAATCCGATGTCTAAAATGTATAAGGGATTTAGTAACAGCAAGATAAATGCAGAAAAAAACAAGGTGTTCATTGAATCATGTTGTCTTGAACTTATTTGTGAAAGTGCCAAAATGGTAAACATGAGAACTGCTCGAATGACGCTGGCTGAAAATCCGGTTATCAGTGCGTAAATCCAAAGAAAAATAACGATTACTATAGTTGCTTGCCTTTTACTTAACAACCTTGGGAAGAATCCAAAAACGGCTAAAAACAAATATAAAATCAATCCTATGTGCATTCCTGAAACCGCCAAAACATGCATTGCGCCCGTGTTTGTAAAAGCATTTTTAGTTTCAGTATCCAACAATGATTTATCACCTAAAATTAAGGCCTGGGCTATTGCCAAATCATTACCTGTAAGGTTTTCTTTTAATGCTGAGTTAAGGTAGTCAGAAAAACCGGTTAATAAATACGTAAAAATGGAAGGGGATTTTGAATCAATCCATGTTAACTCATCCGGTGAAACAAAAGTAATGGCATCCACATTTCGTGATTTCCAGTAATATTCCGCATCAAATTCACCTGGATTATTTTTGTTTTTAACTTTTGATATTTCAGATCCAAAAAGAATTTCATCACCTTTTTGAAGAAAAGAGAGTTCTTTGGCAAAATAAATTAATACTAAACCTTCGGTTGCGTTTTTTTGCCGATTACCATGAATAGTATTTGCTTTCACGATGGCCTTATTCCATAAACCTTGACCAGTAGTGATTTCAGTGATTTCTCCTTGAACAAGATCACCATTTCTATATCCTGATTGAAATATTGATGCTTGATTCTCTACGTGAAATGTGGCCACAAATGAACCTAATAGAAAACACAACACGTAAACCGAAAAATAAGCTAATAATCCTGATTTAGCATTGATAAACTTCCAAAATGCAAGAGAACCAACCAATAGCGTAACTGCCAAAATCAAGGAGCTCGACCAAATTCCCTGAATTAAAACCAAGACAAGCCCAATAATAAACGGAACACAAATATGAGCAAAAGGTCTTTTGTAGAAATCTAAATTCATAAGGGAATAAATTCAGCAGAAAAATCAATGATTTTCCTATCCTTTCAAACAAATGTAGATTTTAAAAACAAAGCTAGGCTTTGTGATTAGCGAATTCTATACATTTTTAAGTTACACTGTTTATATTAATGTAAAACTTAAATTTTTTATTGGGTTTTGTAGCTTATCTAATGGGTAATAATGTACTATTGTAGCCTTACCTTATTGGTAAACTTTCCCATTTTTAACTGAAACTAATTTTAAATATATTCTGTCTCAAATAAGTGAACGCTACATACTCACTTAATATCCTTTCATATTAAATCAAGATTATCTTTTATCCTTGTGGGCTCTTATTATCCGGTCCAATCTTATTTTCTTCGTAGTTTTAGACTTTAAAACCAGCTCATGAAGTTTCTGATCGGATTTGTGTTTACTTGTATGTTGGGATTGAGTTTTCAGGCTCAAAACGAATTAAATGTTAAAATTCAGCAAATTGATTCCTTGAGAATTAAAGAGAAAGAACTTCTCTTTGAAATTGAGCAGCTTAAACTTGCTCAAGGAATTTTTAACCTGAAAAACGCAGGCTATCCTGAGTCTCAAAAATCACCTGAAATAAAAGAGTATAAAGGATTTGTTGTCGGATTTGATTGCGAATACAAAATGGCAGCTTGGACTTTTCATCAGCTAAACACTGATGTAATTTTTGGTTCAAATTCACGGACAAATGATTTTAGAATAGACTCAACAATTAGCTGCGGAACGGCAAAAGACCTTGATTATTTTAAAACAAAAACAAATGAGGATGGAACATCTCAAATGAAAGGATTTGGGTTTGACAGGGGCCATCTTGTTCCTTCAGCTGATTTAAAATGGTCGAAAGCGGCAATGAGCGAAACGTATTATTACAGCAATATAACCCAACAAAAACCAGAATTTAATCGAGAATCGTGGGCACAAGTGGAAGGTTTAGTTAGAAGGATTGTAGATAATGAAAAAAAATCATTGTTTGTTTTAACAGGCCCTATTTTACATAAAGGATTGGAAGTCAACAATGAATCAGAAAATAAGTTGATGATCCCTGATTTACATTATAAAATCATTGCTGATTTATCGGCTGAAAGTCCACGAGGTATGGCCTTTTTAATGCCCAATAAAAAGTGTGATTCCAAATTAAGCAATTATGTTGTTCCTATTGATAGCATTGAACAATTGACCGGATTGGATTTCTTTTCACTCATTTCTGACTCCTTGGAACAAAAAATAGAAGGTAAAGGAGATTTCTTTGCGTGGGATGTGAAATCTTATATAAATAACGTTGAGCCATTGAATCCATTGGAATTACCTAAAGGTCATTTTAACACAGAACAAGCTGCTTCAAAAGCTGGAAGTACAGTATCCATTGTGGGCAAAGTAGTTAGCTCTAAATTCATACCGAAATCTCAATCTACATTTCTTAATTTAGATAAAGAATTTCCAAACCAAATTTTCTCAATTACTATTTGGAATAGTGCTCGACGTAATTTCAGTTTTAAACCTGAAACAGCCTTTGACGGAAAGTATATCGTAGTCACAGGTAAAGTAACTTTAGATAAAAATGGTATCCCATCCATCAATGTAAAAAGTGAGGAACAAATTGAGATTTGGGAAGAGTAATGAAAGTTATACCTAGCACCTCACCTCCCCACCTTACTTAAAAACTCCCCGATTTCGATCATTTGGCGATGTAATTCGTTTACGGCCCAGAATTCTTTTTCTTTGAGTAGCTCCTTTTTATCTTGCGAAAGTCGTTTTGTCTCTGCTTGAAGCATGTCGAAAAATTCATTGCGGATATTACGGTAATCTACTTTTGATTCGTCAATTATACTTATTTCAGAAAGAATGGACAATCCTAATTCATGTTCTTTTAATTGATCACAAGTTGGTAAGGGTGGAACTTTTCTTTCCTGTAAGATCAGTCGAGTGGATAGCAGAACTGAATGTAAGTCTTTTTCCTGCTGTCTGATATCTGCCGCTCTCTCGTAATATTGACTCTGTATTGCTTCTTCTTTTTTAGTATGAAGTTTGATCAGTTGCAATTTAATTTCGAGTACATACTCCTTGATTTGGAGCAATTTTGATAGTTCGTCCATAGTGTTAGTTTTTAGATTGTGATACATCCATTGGATGCGGAACAGTGATCCATTTCGAATAGTCTATGCCGTAAAAGTTGAAATACGTTCCAGGCGCTTCCTTTTCGATAATGTCAATTTTTGATGTTCCGGCAGGTAAGGCAGGAAAAATGAGTGAATAGGAGTAATATTCACCTTGATGTTTGAAATAGTGTTTGAGGGGCGCAATGGGAATTCCGATAGCACGAATGAGTCGGTATTTTGTAGTTGAACCAACTGGCTGAATATAGGCGTTCCCATCCATTTGTATCCAACCTCCATTTTGGTAAAGAGTTGACGAGTGATAAATAAAATCAATTCGCGTGTAGTCTTCTCCAAATTCAATGCACTTCATACGGAGCTCTTTCCTATGATCCAAAGCAGCTGGATTGTACAATTTACTAGTTGAAGGCACAGCATTTTCACGCAATACTTCAATTTGTTTTTCAATTTTTATTTCCATGTTTTTCAATTTTATAATTGCAAAGTAAAACGGTCGCTCCGTAGAAGATGTACGGAATGAAAATTATTTTTATTTTTAACAAAAAAAATACAAATGCCTATCAGTAAAAGTGCTTTCAGACGCTATCAAATCATCGATAAAATGGTTCGAAACAAAATGAAAACCTATCCGACCATGAATCAAATTGTTGATCAAATTCATCAATCTTTGGAATATGAAGTTTCACCCGAAACAATTCAAAAGGACATTGCCAAAATGAAAGAACCAACGCCGAATGGCTTTGATGCGCCAATTTATTACAACAGAACAACTAGAGGATATGCCTATTCAGATCCGGATTACGTGCTGGCTGGAGTCCCCCTCACAGACGTTGATATTGAATCTATTCGAGAATCCTTGGAGTTTATAAAAATCCTTGGTGGCTCACAGATTAGTGAAAAGTTTAATAATGCTATGGAGAAGGTTTTATCTATCTCTTTGGAGGAATTTCAGGGCAAAGTCAAAAAACAACCGATTCTTCAAACCATGAATCCTCCAAAGTCACGTGGGTTTGAGCATTTCGATTTATTTTACGCAGCGTGTAGGGATAAAACACCCGTTTCATTTGTTCATTATTCCTATAAAAAACGGAATTTCAGCGCCTTTACCATTCATCCATTTCTGATTAAAGAATTTGAAAACAAATGGTATGTCATGGGCTATTCTGAAAAACATAAGGAAGTTCGTACGTTTGGATTAGATCGTATTTTTGATCCTATTCTTTTAAAAAAGAAATTTATTCCGGTTGAAAGCGCGATTATTGAAAGGGAGGCCAATAACTATTACGGTGTATTCCCCATTCCGAATCAGAAAAAACAACGCATTAAGATACATGTAAGTGCATTGGCAACAAATTACTTTGAGGCCTATCCCATTCATGAAAGTCAACAAATTAAAAAACAGGAAGATGGATCATCTGTTATAAGTTATTACCTAATTCCTACGATAGAACTCACGCGATTGATTCTATCTCATGGCTATCATGTTAATGTGATTGAGCCGAAATGGTTGATTGATTTCACTGAAAATTTAAAGTAAAATGAAGAATAAAAATACGGAACCACTGTTGTTTGAAATTCCTGAAAAAACAAATTCATTCGATAATCCTAAAGTGTTGCGTGTCCTTTTGCATCCGAATTTTACACGGATTGACTTTGGGTATAATGCAACCGCTGAATTTATTAAAGGAGGTTGGATTCGGATGTCACCAAAAACCTATGTTCAAGTCGAAGGATCAATGGAGAAATACCTTTTAAAAGATACCGCTGGAATCACGATTGCACCCAAAAAAGTTGTGTTTAAGTCTCATAAAGACTGGCAATTTTTCACGTTATACTTTGAGCCAATTCCACGAAAAGATTGTGTGATAAACTTAATTGAAGAGGAAAAACCAACCGCGAATGATTTCAATTATTATGGCATTGAATTGAAGATGGGGGAGGGGATTGAAACATCTCGAATTAGCTTTTAATTAGAAAAAATTCCTATCTTTGAAATGAAATGATAAAGCTGATTGAGGACAAAATACCAGATTTAATTGCACTTTGCAAAAGGCATCGGGTAGAGACTTTTGATCTCTTTGGTTCGGCAGTTAAAAATTCTATGCAAGAGGATAGCGACTTAGATTTCTTAGTGCAATTTTCAGCTGAAATCAATGTATTGGATTATGCTGATAATTACTTTGAATTTCTATATCAGTTGGAGATTTTAACAGGTAAAAAAGTTGATTTAGTATCCAAAAAGTCATTAAAAAATCCAATTTTAATTGAAGAAATTGAGCGCTCAAAAGTAGAATTGTATGCAGCTTAAGATTATTAAGTATTTGCTGGATATTGAAAGTGTAATACTAGAAATTGAAACTGTTAAAACAAAGACAAATAATAATTTCAATTCATTTCAATCGGATATTTTATTGCAACGAGCAGTTGAAAGAGACTTGGAAATAATTGGAGAAGCAATCCGAAAAATTCTAGAACTCGATCAAACAATTTCTATCACGTCAGCCAAGAATATTATTGGATTGCGAAATATCATATCACACGCTTATGATTCTGTTGAACCTGAAATGATTTGGGGAATCATCCAAAACAATATACCTCTTTTAGCAGATGAAATTAATTCCTTAAGGGGGAATTAAAACTCTTTTTTACCAACTTTCGGCTCAAATAACACCATAAATGAGCCGCACTCCACTTTTTTTGAGCTGTATTTAACTTTTCCCATTTGAGGTGAGATTGAGTCTGATGACTCAAAAAATACCAAACATTAGCAAGAAAAAAGTGGAAAATATTCTACTCAGTATATACAATGCGGAGTTACGCATTTTCTTTGTCTAAAATTCAATTGGAAAATCCTCTTGAAGCAAACTTAAAACAATAAAAAATGGACAAACTTTTAGACAACGATTATTACCGGGAACTTCTACAAGAAGCGGATGAGTATAAACTGATGTGTACGGCTATTTATTATGTTCCTGCGTCATTAAAAACGACGAGCTTGATTAGCAATAAAGAATATTTCTATGATTGGTTGCTGTGCAATTACGGTGAATTTGATTTTAGTGAAACCGAGGATGAGGAAATGATGCATGCCGAAATGAGCTTGTTTTTGACAACCCAAACGCGCGAAGAAAAGGCTCAAATCTACCTGGGTTTTATGACCTCCTATGGCATGATCGAAGATTTGATGTGTTTGAATTTTGAAGAACGTTATGAATTGGTCATGGATTTGGGATTGGTGGAAATTGGGAAGGAAGATCTTTAGATTTCTTTATATCAATATTTTTGAAATGTTACAGGTCTGATTCTTCAGAAGGGAAAGAATATTTCTTATCTTTAAATTATTATTTTAAGCACGAATGAAAATATCCATCCGTTTTTTTAACGACCGTGAAGTTCGTGCACTTTGGGATGATGAAAACGCCAAATGGTGGTTCAGTGTATTGGATATTGTAGCCGTGCTTACGAATCAAAATGACTATACCAAAACCCGTAATTATTGGAAATACCTCAAAGCGAAACTTAAAAAGGAAAATAATCAAGTGGTTAGTGCCACTACCCAGTTCAAATTTCTTGCGCCTGATGGAAAAAATCGATTAGCTGATATGTTGGATTACGATGGCATTATTGCCCTTGGGAAAACGTTTCCGGGAACGAAAGCCAACCGTTTCATAGAATGGTTTACGTATAGTGATGAAAGCATCGATGGCAAAAGTAAAATAAAAGCGTATGCTCTTTTTGAAAGCTCATTTATCAATGGTATTGAAGTGGGAACTGCAAAAGGCTTACAACAAATTCATGCTTATTTGTTTGGTGGTTTGTATGATTTTGCAGGACAAATAAGGCAGAAAAACATTTCTAAGGGTGGTTTTCGATTTGCTGTTTCACGTTTTTTAGGAGATACGCTAAAGCAAATAGAAGCAATGCCCGAAACCACGTTTGACGAAATAGTAAACAAATATGTTGAAATGAATATTGCTCATCCATTTATGGAGGGCAACGGCAGAAGCACGCGAATTTGGTTGGATTTGATCTTAAAAAAAAGACTTCAAAAATGCGTTGACTGGAGCCAAATTGGCAAGAACGAATACATGAATGCGATGGTAAAAAGTTCTGTGGACAGCGCTATGCTAAAAAAGCTAATAAAAAATGCGCTAACGACAGAAATCAACAGTCGAGAAATGTTTATGAAAGGCATTGACTATTCCTATTACTACGAAGAGTAATAAAATAATTATTAAAAAATGAACCTACAAAAAGTAATCATTCCAAGGGAAAAACGAGTAATCGTGT
>JBIKQS010000034.1:0-12668 GCA_044349575.1 Crocinitomicaceae bacterium | reverse complement strand
ATCCGTTTCTGTTACCCCTAAAGAAGTTGAAACGTATTTTAAGGCTCTTCCAAAAGACAGTGTTCCTTACATCAATATGAAATTATCCTTTCAGCAAATTGTTTATTTTCCTGCGATTACGCAAGAAGATGAAAACAAAGTATATAATGATCTTCGCGATATTCGTTCTAAAATAATTGCGGGTGATAAGTCATTCGACTATTTTGCGCGAACAAAATCGGAAGATCCCGGTTCTGCAGCTCAAGGTGGAAAAATAGCTGCCTCTAAAGGGATGATGGTTCCCGCATTTGAAGCGGCAGTTTTTTCCTTAAAACCCGGTGAGATTTCTGAAGTTTTTGAATCGGAATACGGGTATCATGTCTTGAAACTAAACTCGCGTTTAGGAGATGATTATACGTGTCAACACATTCTTTTAACTGTTAAATCAAGCGATGAATCCTTGAATAATGCCGCTGCTAAAATTGATTCCTGTTATGCTCTGTTGGCAGAAAACAAAATAACGTGGGAAGAAGCTGTTTTGCGCTTTTCAAATGATGAAAACACAAAGCAAAATAAAGGAATTATTACCAATCCGAAAACAGGAGAGCAAACATGGGACATGCAGGACTTAAATGAAATTGACCGCGAAATCTATGTTTTAACAGATGCGCTTGAAGAAAATAAGTTCACACAACCAAATGTGTATTTTGATATGATGCAAAGAAAACAAGGCTTTCGTATTGTTCGTTTATTAAAAAGATATCCGCCACATATTGCTAATTTAACAGATGATTACATGCTAATTAAAAGAGCAGCTGAAAACGATAAAATGCAAAAAACCCTCGAAAAATGGGTGGAATCTAAAGTAAATAATGTGTACATTAGGCTAGATGATTCCTTAAAAAATTGTGATTTTAAGTATAAATGGACAACCCAAACGAACTAAACTATGTCTGATACGCAAGCTATTCAAAACTTGGTTAATCACTACCAAGGCCTTCAAAAGGAAATTCACAAAGTAATTGTTGGGCAAGAAGATGTTGTTAATCAAGTATTAATTTCCATTTTTTCAAACGGACATTGTCTTCTTGTTGGGGTTCCCGGTCTTGCTAAAACCTTGTTAGTAAATACCATTTCTCAAACGCTAGGGCTGTCTTTTAATCGCATACAGTTTACGCCAGATTTAATGCCTTCAGACATTGTAGGTTCAGAAATTTTAGATGAAAACAGAAATTTTAAGTTTATTAAAGGCCCCTTGTTTTCAAATGTTATTCTCGCGGATGAAATTAATAGAACGCCTCCTAAAACGCAATCTGCGTTACTTGAGGCAATGCAAGAAAAATCTATTACAGCGGGTGGAGTTAACTACAAATTACCAAGTCCATTTTTTGTTTTAGCAACTCAAAACCCTATTGAACAAGAAGGAACATACCCCTTACCTGAAGCTCAGCTTGACCGTTTTATGTTTAACATTTGGGTTGATTATCCAACATTTGCTGAAGAAATGGCGATTGTAAAATCTACAACCTCTAATCAAACAATTACATTAAATTCAGTAATTACTGGCGAAGAAATCGTTGCCTATCAACAACTTATTCGTAGAATTCCGGTTGCAGACAACGTTTTGGAATACGCCGTAAAACTAGTTGCAAAAACACGATTGAACGATCCAATTGCACCAAAAATTACAAAAGATTATTTGACTTGGGGCGCCGGTCCTCGTGCGTCTCAATACTTGATTTTAGGAGCAAAAACATACGCCGCAATTCACGGAAGATTTTCTCCGGATATTGATGATGTTAAAGCAATTGCAAAACCTATTTTAAGACACAGATTGGTGAGAAATTACCGCGCTGAAGCCGAAGGATATTCTATGGATAAAATTATCGAAGAACTTTTATGATATTAAGTGTAAACTCCTTATTTGGTTTAGATTTCAGTGCTTTATTGGGATTACAAGGCCTATTTTATCTAGTGGTTCTTTCGCTATTGGAAATTGTTTTGGGTATTGATAACATTATTTTTATCAGTATTGTTACAGAAAAACTACCTGCCGACAAACGTAAATATGCGAGAAACATTGGTCTTACTCTCGCCTTAGTAATTCGACTTTTCCTTTTAAGTATCGTTTCTTGGATAATGGGAATGACCAAACCGTTCTTTTACCTTATGGAGCATCCATTTTCTGGTCAAAGTATTGTTTTACTTATAGGAGGCCTTTTCCTTATTTATAAAAGTACGATCGAAATGCATAACAGTGTAAAAGGCCATGAAGAAGGTCACACTGCTGGAAAAAAAACATTGTCTTCCATAATTCTACAAATTGTATTAATAGACATTGTATTTAGCTTTGACTCCATAATTTCTGCAATAGGGATGACAAACGGAATGAAACAAGATACTGGTGGTGATCCGCTGATAATCATATATTTAGCTGTTATAATATCCATGGTTGTAATGTTGATCTTCTCCAAACAGATTAGTGATTTTATTCAAAATAATCCAACTGTAAAAATGATTGCTCTTGGCTTTTTAGTTACTATTGGTGTTCTACTAGTAGCTGAAGCTTTTGGTCAACATATTCCAAAAGGATATGTTTATTTTGCGCTGTCATACTCATTGTTTGTAGAGTTTTTAAATATTCAAATGAGGAAGAACACCAAAAAATCGTAAATGACCCCAGAAGAAGCAAAAGCTTATCTCTCGTTTAAAATTGACCAAATAGATTTAGAAGGACATTACGAAGAGTTTTTGTTTCAGCAAAAAGATTTTTTTCGGCAGAAACCTATTTCTTATAAACTTTATAACAAACAGTTTCTAAAAATAGAACAGGCAATTGAGGCCTATGAAACACTCGGGTTTATATCTGATAAAAGCAACCTAGCATTAAAAGAAGTTGAATTCAATCAAGAAATTAAACAGGCTTTTGATTTATATCACTTAAGCAAAAATAACCTTTTTCAGCAATTATATTCAACCGAAAATCTTTCTGAATTAATATTAATTGGAAATTACTTGCTTAATCTAGAAAAGCAATACAAAGCTTGTTTTGAAGGTGTTTTTTTGGATGATCTTAAGCTCACAACGCCAAATCCAATGGACGTTTTACAGGATATAAAAAAGTTAAATGAAAAAGGTATTTGTTTCATTCATCAAATCGATAGCGTTGAACATTCAACTTTCAAACACTTATTGGCAGAAATTAACCGATTGAAGAGACTAGAGAAGTAATTTAGGCTAGTATTTATTGATTAGCTCTTATAAAAGCAATTGAGTAGTCATTAAAAATATCGGGTTGTTCCACGTTTACAACATGACCACAGTTATCTACTACTTTTAACGTCGCCGCTTGATTCTTTTTCACGATTTCTTGCACAGGAGGTAAAAACAAATGGTCTTCACTTCCCATGATATACAAAGTTGGGATTTTAATTTGGCTGTATTCAAGTTTCCCTAGGTGAGCAGTCAATCTTGCTGTAAGTTTAAACCAACGATTAAACTCTTTAGACATTACTTTCTGCGCCTCACGGATAAATAAAACTCTTGATTGTTTATGATTCTTTTTAGGCATTATTATTCTCGCAAACAAAGAATAAAGGCTCATGTAAGGAACAAACGGATGTACAGTTCTGCCTAACCGTAATAAAACGCGTGATTTAACCGTTAGTTTAGTTACCGCTCCCGAATACACCATTGATTTTACTACTTCCGGCTTAATGAGGGCTATTTGCTGAATAATTATGGTTCCTAAAGAAACACCAACAAAATGTGCCTGTGAAATTTTTTGTGCTTCAATTGTTAAAAGCACATCATTAGCAAGCATCTCAAACGTATATTTCTTGTCTGTTTGATGGTTTTTCGATTTACCATGTCCTCGTAAATCAATTAACAAAACGTTGAAATATTCAGAAAAAACTTTTACTTGCTTAAACCAAATCGAAGAGCTGCCACCAGCACCATGAATGAATACTATCCATTCCTGACTTTCAGAATGTTCTAACCGTTTAACATGCAGCATATAAAAACAAAAAAGCGGCTATATAAATATATAGCCGCCCTAAAGTTATAAAAAAAAATTTATTTTTTATCATTTACTTCTTCAAAGTCAACATCCGTGACTTCGTCTTGTGGATTACCGCTAGGCTCATTTGATGCACCAGCTTCGCCAGCAGCGTTAGATGCATTATACATGTCTTGAGATGCTGCTTGGAAAACATTCTCCAATTTTTCTAATGCTGCTTCAAGGTTGTCAATGTTTTTAGCTTCGTATTGGATTTTTAATTCCGCTAAAGCATCATCTATTGGTTGCTTTTTGTCTGCAGGAATTTTATCTCCAAATTCTTTCAATTGTTTTTCAGTTTGGAAAATCACAGAATCTGCTTTATTTAATAATTCAGCTTCTTTCTGTTTTTTCTTGTCATCTTCAGCGTTTAATTCCGCTTCTCGTTTCATTTTTTCAATTTCTTCTTGGCTCAAACCTGAAGAAGACTCGATACGGATTTTTTGTTCTTTTCCAGTTCCTTTGTCTTTTGCACTTACGTTGATAATTCCATTTGCATCCAAATCAAAAGTTACTTCAATTTGTGGAACACCTCTTTGCGCTGGTGGAATACCATCTAAGTGAAATCTTCCGATCGTACGATTATCTTTTGCCATTGGTCTTTCCCCTTGAAGAACATGGATTTCAACAGATGGTTGATTATCGCTAGCCGTAGAAAAAACCTCACTTTTCTTAGTTGGGATTGTTGTGTTAGCCTCAATTAACTTAGTTAATACTCCGCCCATTGTTTCAATACCCAAAGAAAGTGGCGTTACGTCTAATAAAAGTACGTCTTTCACTTCTCCTGTTAAAACTCCTCCTTGGATTGCAGCACCAACTGCTACTACTTCATCCGGATTAACTCCTTTGCTTGGAGATTTTCCAAAGAATTTCTCTACCGCTTCTTGTACTGCAGGAATACGCGTTGACCCACCAACAAGGATAATTTCATCTATATCATTCACAGATAAACCCGCATTTTTCAACGCTGATTTACAAGGATCAATCGTTCTGATTACTAAATCTCCAACTAATTGCTCGAATTTTGCTTTAGTCATCGAACGCACTAAGTGTTTTGGAATACCATCAACAGGCATAATGTATGGCAAGTTGATTTCAGAAGACGTTGTGCTAGAAAGTTCAATTTTTGCTTTTTCAGCAGCTTCTTTCAAACGCTGTAAGGCCATAGGATCTTTGCTTAAATCCAACCCACCATTCTCATCTTTAAATTCTTGAACCAACCAATCAATGATTTTTTGGTCAAAATCATCACCTCCAAGGTGCGTATCACCGTCTGTTGATAGTACTTCAAATACACCATCTCCTAATTCAAGGATTGAAACGTCATGCGTACCACCACCACAATCAAAAACCACAATTTTCATATCTGAACTTTTCTTATCAAGTCCGTATGCTAAAGCTGCTGCTGTTGGTTCGTTAATGATTCGTTTCACTTGTAAGCCTGCTATTTCACCAGCCTCTTTTGTTGCTTGTCTTTGAGCGTCATTAAAGTAGGCAGGAACTGTAATAACCGCCTCTGTAACTTCTTGACCTAAATAGTCTTCAGCTGTTTTTTTCATTTTTTGTAAAATGATTGCTGAAATTTCTTGAGGCGTATAATTTCTGTCGTCTATTTTTACACGTGGCGTATTGTTATCTCCTTTAACTACTTGATATGGAACTCTTTCTGCTTCCATGCGCGTTTCGTCGTAAGAATTACCCATGAAACGTTTAATTGAATAAATCGTTTTTGTTGGATTGGTAATCGCCTGACGTTTAGCCGGATCACCTACTTTTCTTTCGCCACCGTCAACAAATGCTACAACAGATGGTGTTGTTCTTTTACCTTCTGCATTAGCAATTACAACTGGCTCATTTCCTTCCATGACCGAAACACACGAGTTCGTTGTTCCTAAGTCAATTCCTATTATTTTTCCCATGTTAATTATTTTTCAAAATTTGACAACCGCGAAAGTCAATTTGTATGCCAGCAGAGGAAACCCTTGAAAAAATGACAAAATCACAAAAAAGGAAGAAAAAAACTGTCAAATAGGCAGAAAAAGTGACAGATTAATGTGCCTCAAGCCAATTATTTGCAAGTTGCATCTCTACTTCCATTGGAACTTCTAATGAAATTGCTTTTTCCATTGCCTCTTTTACCAAAACTTGCATCAGGACCTTTTCCGAAACATGCACGTCAAAAACTAATTCATCATGCACTTGAAGAATCATTTTAGATTTTACACCTTCGTTTTTCATTGAATTATGAACGGCGATCATTGCTAATTTAATAATATCTGCCGCCGATCCCTGAATGGGAGCGTTGATGGCATTTCGCTCTGCGAACCCACGAACAACCGCATTGGCAGAATTGATATCCGGCAAATACCTTCTACGCTTCATTATCGTTTCTACATAACCTTTTTCACGTGCCACATGAATAATCGTATCCATATAGGACTTCAACTGACCAAATTGTTCAAAATAACTATCAATGATTGTTTTAGCTTCTGTCCGAGAAATGTTCAATGCCTGGGATAATCCAAATGCTGATTGCCCGTAAATTATGCCAAAGTTAACCGCCTTAGCTGCACTCCTTTGATCTTTGGTCACAGATTCAATAGGCGTGTTAAACACTTTAGATGCCGTTGCTGTGTGAATGTCTATTCCTTCTTTAAACGCGTGAATCATATTTTTGTCTCCACTCAAAGCGGCTATAATACGCAACTCAATCTGAGAATAATCTGCCGACATGATTTGAAATTCGTTAGAACGTGGAACAAATGCTTTGCGAATTTCTTTTCCTTTTTCAGATCGAATTGGAATATTCTGCAAATTAGGGTTATTAGAACTTAATCGACCGGTCGCTGTAACCGTTTGCATAAAATTAGTATGAATTCGGCCGTCTACTTTATCACACATCGTTGGAAGTGGATCTACATACGTGCTTTTTAATTTTCGCAATTGACGAAATTCCAGAATTAATGGAACAATTGGATGGTCTTTCTCATGTTTAACCAACACATCCTCCGAAGTTGCGTACTGACCTGTTTTTGTTTTTTTTGCTTTAGCAGAAATCTTTAAATGATCGAAAAGGACTTCACCCAACTGCTTCGGTGAGTCCACATTAAAATCAACTCCTGCTAATGATTTAATTTCAGTGTCTAAGTGAAGTAAGGTAATCTCTAATTCTTTCGAATAATCCTGAAGTGCTTTTACATCAATAGCTATTCCTTCTTGCTCAATGTCTTTCAACACCTCAACAAGTGGCATTTCCATGGTATAAAACAATTCTTTTAAATGTTCTTTTTGAATTTCTGGTTCTAGAATCTGTTTCAATTGAAAGGTGATATCTGCATCTTCACAAGCATAATCAGAAATCTCTTCTGGACTCAGGTCCCTCATGTTTCCTTGATTTTTGCCTTTTTTTCCGATTAAGGCTTCAATCGAAATAGGTTGATAACCTAAGTAATACGTTGCTAAAAAATCCATGTTCTGTTTAGCTTCCGGATTTATCAAATAATGAGCAATCATAGTATCAAAAGTTGGTCCTTTAACCTGAATTCCATAGCGGTGAAGAACCTCTAAGTCATATTTGATGTTGTGCGCAATTTTTTCAATGGTTGTTGACTCAAAAAACGGTTTAAATTCCTCCACTATTTTCTTTGCCTCATCAAAATTACCAGGAACTGAAACGTAGAATCCTTCACGAGGTTTACAGGAAAAAGAAAAGCCCACCAGATCAGCATGTAAAGCATTAACATCCGTTGTTTCCGTATCGAAGCAAACCTGTTTTTGTTGCAATAAGATTTGCAGTAATTCTTTTCGTTCAATTTCATTCGAAATTAAATGATAACTAGGCTTTTCAGTTACAATTGTTTTGTAAGAAGCTGTTTCAATTGGCTCTTGGGGTTCAAGCATGCTTTGCGCTCCAAATAAATCCAATTGATTTTCATTATGTGGAATCGACGTGGTTTTTACTGAGGAAGAAACAACTATTTCTTCTCCTAAAATTCTCTTTGCTAAAGTAATAAACTCGAGCTCCGTAAAAATTTCACGAATTTTATCTGCATCAACCGGTTCCATGAGCAATGCTTTTTCATCAAACTCAATTTCAACATCCGTAATTATTGTGGCAAGCATTTTCGACACGCGTCCTTGATCAGCAAAATTTCGTACGTTTTCTTGCTGTTTTCCTTTTAATTGGTCAACATTGTCAATTAGATTTTCAACTGATCCATACGTTTTTATCAATTGCTTGGCTATTTTTTCACCTATTCCGGGTATTCCTGGGATATTATCAGATGCATCACCCCATAAACCTAAAATATCTATTACTTGCAAAGGATTTTCAACCTCAAATTTTTCACACACTTCCTTTACTCCAAGTATTTCAGCTGGATTTCCTCCTCGACCAGGTTTGTATATTAAACAATTATCTGTTACCAATTGAGCATAATCCTTATCAGGAGTCATCATATAGGTGATAAACCCTTCTTTTTCGGCTTTCCAAGCCATAGTTCCAATAACATCATCAGCCTCGAATCCCGTTACTTCTAGACGTGGAATATTAAATGCTTCCACAATGCGTTTTATCGGTTGTATCATTAACCGAATATCTTCGGGCATTTCTTCACGATGAGCCTTGTAAGCCTCAAATTCTTCTTGGCGCATAGTTGAACCTCCTGGAGGATCAAAGACAACAGCAATATGAGATGGTTTTTCAGTTTTTAAAATATCTATCAATACATTTGTAAAGCCAAAAGCAGCCGAGGTATTTTGACCTTTGGAATTAACTCTAGGGTTTTTAGCAAAAGCAAAGTAAGCGCGGTAGATCAATGCATAAGCATCTAAAAGAAAAAGTTTACGGGGTGAGTCGATTGAAAGCATAACAATAAATATTATTCGAAGATACTATAATTCTAACTCACTTTTTAACCTGAAACCAGAATACATGTAATTCAATAAATGTTGTACATTCGTACAAACTAATTCACATGTCTTGTTGTCCTATTTGTAGCTCCAATAACACACTAAAAATATACAATGAAACTCTTTTTAAATGTAATGAATGCTCTCATATTTGGGCCAATTTATCGTTGAACGAAGAAGATTTAAGAAAAATTTACGCAGAAAACTACTTTAAAGGAGAAGAATATGCAGATTACTTGAGCGATAAACTAATTTTACAAACCAACTTTTCGAAAAGATTAAATTCGCTTAGGAAACTAAAGGATGCACCACGTTTTGATTCAGTCTTAGAATTAGGTTGTGCTTACGGCTTTTTTGGAGAGCTTATTTTAAAGCAAGCTAAACAGTATAAAGGTTTTGATATTTCAGAGGATTCAATCCGATACGCAAACGATACGTTTGGAAATTATTTCAGTTCAATAAATTATCTACAGGTCGATATTCCACAAAATTCTTTCAGTGATGTTTTCATGTGGGATGTAATAGAACACTTGGTTAATCCGGAAGAATTTATTCAGAAAGCTTCGCATGAAACAAAAAAGGACGGACGTATCTATATAACTACTGGCGATATTTCAGCTTGGCTCCCTCAAAGACAAAAAGAAAAGTGGAGAATGATTCATCCACCTACGCACGTTCATTATTTCACAAAAAAATCTATATCACAATTATTAGATAAACATGGTTTTGAAATAGAACGAATTTCATATCCTCCAGTTAGTAGATCGATACGAGTAATATTCTATTCGCTTTTCATTTTAAATAAAAAACATAATGCGTTATTTAAATGGATTTACAATCTAATTCCTGAAAAAGCCTCTATAAAATTGAATACGTATGATATAATGTTTGTGGTAGCTAAAAAGAAAATCAACCACTAAAACTATTGTTTCACGTGAAACAATTATCTACCCAAATGAATAAGTAAAACGGAAATATCACTCGGGGAAACTCCAGAAATTCGAGAAGCTTGACCAATTGTTTTAGGATTAACTCCTTTAAGTTTTTCCTTAGCTTCTAAGCTAATGCTTTTAATAGCATCGTAGGAAAGAGATTCTGGAATTACCAAAGACTCCAATCGATCTAATTTCGATGCGTGCTCTTGTTCCCTTTCTATATAACCTTCATACTTCATTTGTATTTCAGCTTGTTCTATTGTTTCTAAAGAATACTTTTCATACAATTCGGAAACTACATTTGAAATAGAAGATAAATCACATAAAGTAATATGTGGACGAGTTACTAACGATGATAATTTAACTTGTTGCGTAATTTGAGAGCTGTTTATTCCGTCTAAGAAATCATTAACATCGGCCGGAGTCACGCCAGTTTTTCGAACTAGTGATATTATATCGCTTGTATCGCTAATCTTTTTATTTACCCTTTCTAAATCAATTTCATCAACTAGGCCCAAACCGAAGGCCTTACCTGTTAATCGTGTGTCAGCATTATCTTGACGTAATAAAATTCTATACTCCGCTCTACTGGTAAACATGCGATATGGTTCTTGAGTTCCTTTACCAACTAGATCATCGATTAGAACACCAATATAGGCTTCGCTTCTTTTTAATATGAAAGGATCTTTTTCAGTGATCTTCAAATGTGCGTTAATTCCAGCCATTAAACCCTGACAAGCAGCTTCCTCATATCCCGTGGTACCATTTATTTGACCTGCAAAATATAAATTCTGAATCAATTTAGTTTCTAACGTTAAATTCAATTGAGTAGGAGGGAAGAAATCATACTCTATTGCATAGCCCGGCCGAAACATCTTAGCGTTTTCAAAACCCGGTATAGATTTAATAGCAGTTACCTGAACATCTTCTGGTAAAGACGTGCTGAAACCATTGACATATATTTCGACAGTATTCCAACCCTCAGGTTCAACAAAAATCTGATGTCTATCACGATCAGCAAAACGATTAATCTTATCTTCAATACTTGGACAATATCTCGGTCCTGTACTTTGAATCGCTCCATTGAACATAGGCGATCGATCGAAACCTGTCCTTAACAAATCATGCGTTTCTTGATTTGTATATGTAATAAAACACGGGCGCTGAACAGTTAATGCAGATGTGTTTGTAAAACTAAATTTTGAGGGGTTTTCATCACCGTCTTGAACTTCCATTTTAGAATAATCTAAAGATCTACCATCAATTCTAGGAGGAGTTCCTGTTTTCATTCTTCCTGCTTCAAATCCGAAGTTAATTAAATCTTCCGTAATTCCCGTTGAAGCTTTTTCAGCAGCACGACCACCACCAATTTGCTTTTCTCCTATATGAATTAAACCGTTTAAAAATGTACCATTTGTTAACACAACTGCTTTAGCGTAAATACTTATACCTAAGGATGTTTTAATTCCAACCACCTTGTTGTTTTCTACCAACAAACCGTTACACATGTCTTGCCAAAAGTCCACATTTGGATTTCGTTCTAACAGTAAACGCCATTCCTCTGAGAAACGCATTCGATCGTTTTGAGTACGAGGAGACCACATTGCAGGACCTTTGGATCTATTAAGCATCCTAAACTGTATTGCACTTAAATCACTAACTATTCCAGATCCACCACCCAATGCATCGATTTCGCGAACGATTTGTCCTTTAGCAACACCACCCATCGCAGGATTACAACTCATTTGAGCTATTGTATTCATGTTCATTGTAACCAATAAAACACTACTTCCCATGCTTGCTGCTGCATTAGCTGCTTCACATCCTGCATGACCTGCACCAACAACAATAATATCGTATTCTTTTAACATATATAATGTTTCACGTGAAACTATTTATTCAAATATTTATTTTCCAACATTCTCATTTGCTTTTCTTCCTCAATCGATTTATCCTTATAACCAAACAAATGCAATACTCCATGAATCATTACTCTATGAAGTTCAGATAAGAAAGCAACATTAAATGTGTCAGCATTTTCTTCTACACGATCTACGGAAATAAATAGATCTCCAGAAATTAAATTTCCCTCACAATAATCAAATGTTATTATATCCGTATAATAATCATGACTCAAATAACTTTGATTCATTTCAAGTAAATATTCATCTGATACAAAAATAATAGAAATATCACCAAGTATCTTTTCTTCTTCACTTACCAAATTAGTAAGTGATAAAACAAAAAATTCCGAATTAAAACCCGGAATTTCTTTATTAATAAATTGAAAATCAATCATTTAGTAAAATATAAACTTACGCTTGATCCTAAATCATCAAACTCTACATTATCTGATAAACTCTTCATTAAAAAGATACCTCGACCATTCTCCTTCATTAAATTCTCAGGAGCTGTTGGATCAGGTAAATTAGAATAATCAAATCCCTTACCTTTATCTTTCACATTGAAACAAAATTCAGTTGGCTGATCTCCAACAGCAACATCCACAACTAACTCAGTATTGAACTCATTACCGTGTTGTATCGCATTATTAACTGCTTCAGTAACAGCTATTAGAATATTTCCATAAGAGTCTTCCTGAACACCTAAATTTCCACATACCCTATCAACCAAATTTTCTACTTCTACCAAAGATGAAAAATCGGATGGAATTTGCAAAGAATCAATAATTTTAAAACCTTCCTTCATATAATTTCAACAACAGGGTTATTTAATATTGAAATACTGGTTAGCTTTATCTTTATAATACTTTTTATACAAAG
>JBIKQS010000264.1:0-3928 GCA_044349575.1 Crocinitomicaceae bacterium | reverse complement strand
TTTTATGATTTAAGATTTGGCGTCGTAAGTAAGTTAACAAATAACAAGTTACGAAGCCCTGTTTTTGGTTACGAGATTATTCATAAGGATAATAAGGTGCTGAGAGTTAATCAAAGCCGCGGAAAGAATTTTTTTAAATTTGTTGATTTTGATGCTTATCTGAATTGGATTTTTTAGTAAGAATTTTATCAAATTAACTTGATTAAATCATTCGTTAGGGATAAATTGTAATTTCGTAGTAAAATAGAATTAATGACACAAGAATGGATTTCTGAATTCAAAGGAGTGAGTGAGTTTGAATGGAAAACTCAACTTCTTAAGGAGTTGAAAGGGGATGAGTCTAAATTATTGGTGTACAATAAGATTGAAGAAATTGCCTATTCGTCTTTCAACTATCCCGAGTCAAATAATTTAAGATTAGAGCATGCGTCAGCTTTACCTGTTCAACGTGGTTTTACGAAACCAAATAATCATTGGCGCAATGGAATCCAAATTCTAGCAAACGATGAGGTTAAAGCAAATAAAATTGCCTTAAATGCTTTAATGGCTGGTTGTGATTTTATTCACTTTATTTCAACTGGAAAAACAAATTGGAATGTTGTTTTAAGCGAAATAGGGCTTTCCTATATTCATACAACTTTTTCGATTGAAAGTAGCGAGGATTTCTTAGCATTGGTGGATATTATTGGTCAGGATAAATTGAGTTTTTGTTCGTTTGATTTGACAAATGACTTGATTGAAAATACTGAAATTAAAAATTTAATTAAATTAAATCAATATCCTGTTATTCAAATAGATGGATTTTCAATAGGTCAATGCGGAGCAAATGCTTTTCAAGAATTGAGTTTTGTTTTAACAAACGCTCATTCAGCATTATTAAATTTCATGAATCTTGGATTAACGATCGATGATGCAGCAGCTTGTGTTCATTTCAAGATGGGCGTTGGAAGTAATTATTTAATCGAAATAGCAAAGTTTAGAGCACTTAAAATACTTTGGGCAAACTTGATAAAAGCTTATAAGCCTTCGCACAATTGTTCATTGAATAGTCAGATTACAGCTGAGGTTGGCTGGGTGAATAAGTCGTTAAAAGATCCCTACACAAATTTATTGCGACAGACAACAGAAGCAATGAGCGCTATTCTGGGTGGGGTTGATAGATTGGTAATTCATCCATATGATTTTTGTTCCCTTAATGGATCAAGTGATTTGGCACAACGAATGGCTTTCAATATTTCAAATCTATTGCAAGATGAAAGTTATTTGGTAAGTGTTTCTGATGCGCTTGGAGGAAGTTATGCCATAGAATCATTGACGAATGAGTTAGCTTTAAAAGGGTGGGAATTGTTTAAGAAAATGGATGTGATTCCAGTTGAAACACAAAAACAGGAATGGAAACAACTTGTCGATGAAAAAGTAAAACAACGAATAGAAATATTGAAGAGTTCTGAAATGACCTTAATTGGAATTAACAAATTTCCAAATCCGGAGAAAATTAACGCAGAATGGTCAGCTGCGAATAAATTTCAAGGTATGTCATTTTTACGATTAGAAACTGAAATTGGATGAAAAAAATAGATTTTACTAACAGCAACTTAGATTTAACTATTACTTCAAGTAGAGTAGGTCAAACTAATTCATTTTCAACGCCTGAGAATATTGAATTGAAGTCAATTTATACGGAGGATGATTTGACTGATTTAAAACATTTAAATTTTGTTTCAGGTATTGCTCCAAATCTCCGAGGGCCTTATGCCTCCATGTACACAGTAAAGCCTTGGACTATTCGTCAGTATGCTGGATTTTCAACAGCAGAGGAGTCTAATGCCTTTTATCGAAGAAATCTAGCAGCTGGTCAAAAAGGATTGTCAGTAGCTTTTGATTTAGCAACGCATCGCGGGTATGATTCAGACCATAAACGAGTTATTGGCGATGTCGGAAAAGCTGGTGTTGCCATTGATTCTGTTGAGGATATGAAAATTCTTTTTGATCAAATTCCACTAGATGAAATGTCAGTTTCTATGACAATGAATGGTGCGGTAATTCCGATTATGGCATTTTATATTGTTGCAGCAGAGGAACAAGGGGTTAAACCAGAACAACTTTCAGGTACTATTCAAAATGATATCCTGAAGGAATTTATGGTGCGAAATACGTACATTTATCCTCCTAGTCCGAGCATGCGGATTATTGCGGATATTTTCAGCTATACTTCCCAAAAAATGCCAAAATTTAATTCGATTTCAATATCGGGTTATCACATGCAGGAAGCAGGAGCAACGGCTGCCATTGAATTGGCATATACCTTAGCAGATGGTTTGGAGTATTTGCGTGCTGGAATTAAAGCAGGTATGGAAATAGATGATTTTGCCCCACGTTTAAGTTTTTTCTGGGCAATTGGAATGCATCACCACATGGAAATCGCAAAAATGCGAGCAGGACGATTAATTTGGGCTAAATTGGTGAAAGATTTTAATCCAAAAAATGAAAAATCGCTTGCCTTGCGAACACATTGTCAGACCTCAGGATGGTCCTTAACTGAACAAGATCCCTTTAATAATGTTGCTCGAACGTGCATTGAGGCACTTGCCGCTGCTTTCGGGGGAACTCAATCATTGCATACGAACGCTTTGGATGAAGCAATTGCCCTTCCAACTGATTTTTCAGCTCGAATTGCGAGAAATACACAAATTTATTTACAAGAAGAAACAGGAGTTACCTCCATAATTGATCCGTACGGTGGAAGTTATTTTATTGAACATCTAACGAATGAATTAGTTAATGAAGCTTGGAAATTAATTGAAGAAGTTGAGGAACTAGGTGGGATGGCAAAAGCAATTGAAACCGGAATTCCAAAAATGAGAATCGAGGAAGCTGCTGCAAAAAAGCAAGCAAGAATTGATTCAGGTAGAGATGTAATTGTTGGAGTAAATCGTTACCAAATTGAAGAGGAATCAATCATTGAAATTAGAGAGGTAGATAATACGAAAGTACGTGATGCTCAAATTAATCGACTAAATCATGTGCGTCAAAATCGAAATAATACTAACGTAAACGAATTAATACAAGAACTTGAATTAGCAGCAAGAAATCATACTGGAAATTTATTGGAAATTGCTGTTAGATGTGCACGTGAACGTTGTACTTTAGGCGAAATTTCTGATGCAATGGAGCGTGCTTATGGACGTTTTCAAGCAACTATCCGCTCCATTAGTGGGGTTTATTCAAATGAAGCAATGAAAGATCAAGATTTTACTAAAGCACGAGAATTAACTGAAGAATTTTTTAAATCAGAAGGTCGCAGACCGCGAATCATGGTTGCTAAAATGGGACAAGATGGTCATGATCGCGGAGCTAAAGTTATCGCTACAGCATTTGCGGATATTGGTTTTGATGTTGATATTGGGCCTTTGTTTCAAACTCCTGCCGAAGCAGCACGACAAGCGGTTGAAAATGATGTTCATATTTTAGGCGTTTCTTCGCTTGCTGCAGGACATAAAACACTCGTTCCTGCTGTGATTGATGAGTTGAAAAAACTAAATCGTGAAGATATAATGGTGGTGGCAGGAGGTGTAATTCCACAGCAAGACTACGATTTTCTATACAAAGCGGGTGTCTTTGGAATTTATGGCCCAGGAACGAAAATATCATCGGCAGCTATTCAAATTTTAGAACTTTTGATTAAAAGTAATTCTTAAAGTTGTTAAGGAATAATTGAACTAAAATTAGGAAAGAATTTTAGTAAACTGCTCTAAAATTACTTTATAAAAAACTAAAGACATTTTATATGCTTTAAATTGAAATTCTCCTTTTATTTTTAAGATTTGATACAATCCAATAACCTAAATATGCCATTGGAAAGTATGCAAAAGTAAGATCAACAAAATCAAACCAAGGTGGAGCCGGTAGTTGCAAAACCATTATAAAA
>JBIKQS010000372.1:0-2560 GCA_044349575.1 Crocinitomicaceae bacterium | reverse complement strand
AAAATAACAGAACGGTAAACTTTACCGGACAGGCAAATTTTGCCAATCTATATAATAAAGTGCCGTTTTTTAAACGCGTGCTTGGTGGTAATAAAAATCCGCGTGGAAAAGTTAACCTGAAAGATTCAAAAGGTAATGACGACGGAGGGAATAAAAACAATCCTGCAGAAGCTAAAAAAGAAGAAAAAGCACAGATTGATAAGAAGAAAGAAGAAGAGATGTTGGCAAAAATGACGCCTAAAGAAAAGAAACGTTATTTACGCAAAAAGAAAAAAGATGCCAGAAAGAAAAAACGAGAACAAAAAGCCAAAGAAAAGCCCAACACAATATTAGCGGCAGGATCAAGGGTTCTTATGACCGTGAGAAACGTTTCTGGAACTTATGCGCTAACCGATGGAACACTCTTACCTGGCTTTAATCAAGAAACACGAAACCTAGGCATGAATAGTAACACATATGGTCTTACTAGCTTTGTGTTTGGTCAACAAGGATATGATCTTTTAGGAAGAAAAAACAATTACAATGTTTCAACATTAGCTTCATCAAATGGGTGGCTCGTTCAGAACTCAAGTTTGAACAAAGCTTTTACAACAACACACACGGCTAATTTAAATCTGCGTGCATCTCTTGAACCAATGAAAGATGTAATTATTGAACTTACCTTGAATAGAAACTACTCACGCAATTCATCTGAGTTTTACCGTTGGAATGATGCACAAAGCATTTTTGAAGGCCAAAGCCGCGTAGAAACCGCAACTTTAACTTATACAAATCTTACTATTGGTTCTGCTTTTGCGCTGATAAATAACCGAGATTACTCTTCAGAAACGTTTAACAATCTATTAAATAATCGCGAACAAGTTTCAACGTTATTAGGTCAACAAAATGCAAATTCATCCTCTATTTCTGGATCTGGATTCTATACTGGTTATTCTGGCAGTCAACAAGAAGTTGTTCTTGGATCATTCTTAACAGCTTATGGCAATACCAACGTAAATGATAAAACCATTAACCCTATTAAAAACACTCCGCTTCCTAATTGGTCAATTAACTACAACGGACTTACAAAATATGCCTTTGTAAAAAAATACGTTAAAAACTTTGTCATTAAACACGCTTATAGTTCTACTGTTAGTGTAAACGGCATGCAAACCAATTTAAATGCAGAATTTGATGCAAACGGTAATGCAATCGGGCGCGACATCAACAATAATTTTATTGCAGATCTTCAAGTACAAAATGTCGTTTTAACAGAACGTTTCTCTCCACTATTAGGTTTCGATGCCACTTGGAACATTAAAGGACAAGGATTGATTACCAAATTTGAGTATAAAAAAGACAGAAGCGCAACTCTATCATTGAATAACAACCAAGTAACTGAAGTTTTAGGAAATGAAATGGTTATTGGTACCGGTTATAAATTCTCTAAAGTTAAATTGCCATTTGATCAAATTCCTGCAAGTGATGTAAATCTTCGATTTGATTTCTCGTTCCGTGATAACCTTACTGTAATTCGTAAAATTGTTGAAAGCACTAATCAAGCTACAGCCGGACAGCGAGTAATATCAATTAAGGCATCTGCAGACTACAACTTATCGAAAAATTTAACACTTCAATTCTATTACGATCAAGTGTTGAATACACCAAAAATTGCGACGGCTTATCCAACTCAAAACCTAAGTACAGGATTTAAATTACGATTTAATTTAGCTGGAGTTCAATAATGCAAATCAGGGAAGCAAAACCAGGAGATGAGACTGAAATCTTCAATTTAATTTATGCCTTGGCGATTTATGAAAAAGCCCCTGAACAAGTAACCAATACGCCGCAACAATTAGCCATTGACTTATTTGAAGATAAAATATGTTCTGCTATAGTTGCTGAAGAAAACAAACAAATAGTTGGTTTTTCTTTGTATTACATTTCTTATTCCACATGGAAAGGAAAATGTCTGTATTTGGAAGATTTTTTTGTTATTCCTGAGAAACGGAAGTTGGGAATTGGAGAAGAATTATTCAAAAAAACAGTTGAAGTGGCGAAAGAAATTGGCGTAAAACGAATGGATTGGCAGGTATTGGAATGGAATACACCAGCATTAAATTTTTACCGCAAGCACGAGGCAATTTTAGATCCTGAGTGGATTAATGGACGATTGTTTTTTGACTAGCCTTATCGGTTGCTTTCCTGTTGCTTTCAAGGGCGATAAAAATAGCACAAATCCCCAAAATAGGAACTGCTGCCTTGTCCGTATCTAAATAATTATTCAAAAAGGCATGAATGAAATAGGTTGATAAAGCCAAAATTGAGGAAAGAATAATGGCTTGTTGAGCTCGATCACCCGTTGATTTGTAAAAGAGTGTTATGCCCTTGTAAAAAACTATTATGATCAACACTAAAAAAGAAAGAAGGCCAACTATACCAGTTTCAGAAAGTGCCCCTAAATATTCGCTATGAGCATTTCCCATATCACCAAAATTGGTTGAGATTATGGTTAAGTTTTCCGGTTCCTGAAATTGGGCATATTCAAACTGATACGTTCCCGGTCCAAAACCCAAAATAG
>JBIKQS010000263.1:0-3945 GCA_044349575.1 Crocinitomicaceae bacterium | reverse complement strand
GATATCCTCCTCTTGCGTAATCGCAGGAAAATAAACAATTTGCTGAAAGGATAATTTCATATTGATGTAAGGAACACTGTCTTTTGGAAGAGCCTTAAAATACGTTTCAACTTCTTTAGGGGTAACAGAAACGGATGAGGTTAGCTTCTGTTGCATGTCTCGTGCAAGAATTTGATTTCGAATAATTACGCGAAAATCTTCTTTGATTTGCGTGATGCTTTTGCCATAAAACTTTTCAAATTGATCCCTTCCACCTGGCATTGAACTAATAATATAACGCAATCTGTTTTCCATTTCTGAATCTACTTGTTCATCAGAAATTGGTAAACTGTCCAATCTTGCTTGATTTAGCAAAAGGTTTTGATACATTAAATCTTCGATGATTTTACAATCTGAAAGTGTAGAAATGTCTTTTACATCTAGATTTCTTTCTTGAACTTGCTGAAGTTTAGCTGCCTGAACGTTGGATAATAAAATTATTTCATCTCCAACTTGAGCTACAATTTTATCAATTAATTGAGCATTCAAGGAGCCATAAAGACAAAAAACAAGTAAGAAAGCAAAGGTGTATTTCATCTTATTTATCTAACGAATATAAAACATCATAGTTCAAAGTAATTCGGTGTTTTTTAGTTAACTCTTCAAGCCACGTTTTTTCCAAATAGTTTTGGTAATCAGAAGTTACCGGCCCTTTTGCTTCGCTCAATTCTTTATTCATGATTGGTAAGACTTGATTAACAAAAACAACATAGTACTTTCCTTCGAATTCATACGGTTTATTTCTACCATTAATAAGCATTTTTTTATCTTTTAAGTAATTGGTTTGTTCTGGATCGAACTTATTCATTTTAACGCGTAAATTAAGTTCAGATTGTTTATTTACCTTTTCAATGATTTCTTTTGACGTATTTTTCTTCTTTTTTAACATTTTATAAGTGATAGCCGCATTTTTTTCGTTGTTGCATTCGTAAACGGTTGCGTCAAAACGAAGTGGCCATTTGTAATTTGATCTATTTGTTTCAAAATAGTTTTTTAATCCAAGGGTATCTTTAACAGCCTTGTTCCATACTTTGTCAGACATTACTTCGTAGAGTAAAATACCGTCGTGGTATTCTTTAACTAGTGCTTTATAATCCGGGTATTTTGTTTCAAGTTTAGATTCTTCATACTCAAGAATAGTTGTCTTAACCCAGTTTTTATAAACACCTTCAACAACTTTTCTATTTTCTTCTTTTTTGATTCCGCGGTAGGCTTTTTCAAGATAACCCGCGAATTGTTTTTGGGTGTAAATTTTACCGTCTAGACTGAAAACCTCTAAATCCGTTGTTAACTTATCTGCTTTCCATTTACCTTGGTAAAATGTTGTATCTAAATTCGCAACAAACCAATCCAACCCATTAACTTTTGGAAGTTTATAATTGTATTCTTTTTTCATTTTTTCAACGAAAGAATCTTGTGTCGTTTTAGCTCTATCGTCCTTATTTACTTTTGATTGAATTTCTTTTTTCATTTCGGCATAAGGTCTTACCGGTTTCTTTTCAATTCTTTTGATGATGTGAAATCCAAAGTCTGTTTGAATCGGTTCGCTAATGTCGCCATCATTTTTAAGCGCAAATGCAGCTTCCTCAAATGCTGGTATCATTCGTTGGTTGGTTCCTGAACCAAATAGTGGCAATTCTCCGCCTTTTTGGTTTGAGCTAGGGTCATCTGAATAGAGCTTAACTAAATCTTCCCATTTTTCTCCCGCAGCTAATTTTGCTTTAATTTCTTTCGCCTTTTTTTCTGCGTTACTCTTCTCTGAATCAGTTGCTGCTTTCCCTGCTGAAACTAATAAGTGGGCCACCTTAATAGAGCCTCTTGACGGTCTTTCACCAGTGGTTTTTAAAATATGGTATCCAAAACGTGTTCTGAAAATGTCTGATGTTTTACCTATAGGGGTTTTAAATGCACGATCTTCAAACTGATAAATCATTTGAAAGGCGGTGAAATAACCTAAATCCCCACCATTATTTACCACGGAGGGGTCTTCTGAGCCATTTTTTGATTTAGCAACCGTTTCAAAATCTTCTCCATTTTCTAAGCGTTTTTTGATATCATTTATTTTGTTCCATGCAATTAATGAATCCTGTGGCTTAGCGTTTGGGTCAACACGAATTAAAATGTGAGAAGCGCGTATTTCATTTGCTATTCGGTTGTAAGCTTCTCTTACCAAAGCTTCATTTTGGGCAGAATCAATTAAATACGGGTTTGCCAACTGTTTTTTGTACCCATCCAATTCTTTTTTCAATTTAGGAATAGTATCATACCCTAATGCTTCTGCCTCTGCTACTTTTAACTTAAATTTTTTGAATAACTCGAGGTATTCGTCAATCGAAGCTTTGTCAAACTTAGGGTCGTTATTGTTTTTTAAATAGATCTGTAAAAACTCGCTTTTTGTTACTCCTTTTCCGTTGATTTCCATTACAACAGGATCATTCGTTTTTTGCGATAAAGCACTAAATGAAACAAAAAATAAACTTAAATATAACAGATTTTTTTTCATAGGTTTTAAAGTAAAATGCAATTATTTTATACTGTAATTTGGAGCTTCCCTTGTAATAGTAACGTGATGAGGGTGAGATTCTTTTACGCCTGCTGAAGTTATTCTAACAAATTTAGAACCCTTCAGTTTTTGAATATTTGCTGCACCGCAATATCCCATTCCGGCCCTCAATCCCCCAATAATTTGAAACATTACTTCTAATAAATTCCCTCTAAAAGGAACACGACCTGAAATTCCTTCCGGAACAAGTTTTTTAATATCATCTTCGGCATCTTGGAAATAGCGGTCTTTTGATCCTTTTTGCATAGCCTCAATAGAACCCATTCCTCGATAAGATTTAAATTTTCGTCCTTCGTAGATTATTGTTTCTCCTGGGGATTCTTCAACACCAGCAAACATAGATCCGAGCATAACAGTATCTGCTCCTGCCGCAATAGCCTTGACAATATCACCCGTGTAACGGATACCACCATCTGCAATTACAGGAACTCCAGATCCTTCGATGGCTTTTGCTACATCATTAACAGCAGTAAGTTGCGGAACACCAACCCCGGCAATAATTCGCGTAGTACAAATGGAGCCCGGACCAATTCCAACCTTCACGGCATCTGCCCCAGCGTCAACTAAATACTTTGCTGCTTCAGCCGTTGCAATATTTCCTACCACAACATCTAACTTAGGAAATGCTTTTTTTACTTCTTTCAATTGTTCAACAACTCCTTTTGTATGCCCATGCGCCGTGTCAATAACAATGGCATCAACCCCAGCTTCCACAAGTGCTTTTACACGTTCCATGGTGTCATGAGTAACTCCAACAGCAGCAGCAACACGTAGTCTACCTAAATGATCTTTACACGAATAAGGATGTTCTTTAACTTTGATGATATCTCTGTAGGTAATTAAACCAATTAGACGATTGTTGTCATCAACCACAGGTAGTTTTTCAATTTTATTTTCTTGTAATATTCCTTCTGCAGTTTGTAAATCGGTTCCATCAACCGTTGTGATTATGTTATCAGATGTCATGATTTCAACCACAGGACGGTCAAGTTTTTTTTCAAAACGTAAGTCGCGATTCGTAAGGATTCCTTTGAGGGTTTTATTTTCATCAACAACCGGAATACCACCAATGCCGTATTCCCTCATTACCTCCAGAGCATCTTTTACAACGGCATCCTCGCCGAGCGTTATTGGATCTATAATCATCCCGCTTTCTGAACGCTTTACTTTTCGCACATGAGTAGCTTGTAGTTCAATACTCATGTTTTTATGAATTACACCAATACCGCCTTGTTGTGCAATGGCAACAGCCAGTTTGGCTTCTGTTACAGTATCCATCGCTGCGGAAATAATGGGCGTATTAACCTGAATATTTCGCGTGAAGTAACTTTTTAATTGAACAT
>JBIKQS010000033.1:0-12763 GCA_044349575.1 Crocinitomicaceae bacterium | reverse complement strand
CCTTGCTTCTTTTTGTCTTTCTGATTTTAATTCTCTATCGCTGTAAATTAAGGAATTCTTAAGTCAAATAAAACTGTTATTATCATAAAATAAAAAAGTCGCTTTCAAGCGACTTTAATTGTATGAATTGTCAAAAATATTAATCTTCGTCTTCCTCATCATCATCTCCTGCATCAGCACCTTTAACAGCACCACGAGCCATTTTAACAGATACAACCACTGCATTGGCAGGATCAAGGAAAGTTACTCCAGGAATCTCAATCGATTTTACACGAATAGATTGTCCAATTCTTAGTTTTGTAATCTCAAGTGTAATCGCATCTGGAAGATCTTTTGCAAGACCATTACAACGCAATCTTCTAAATACTTGCATCAATTTACCACCGGCCATTACACCGCGAGAAGAACCTGTAATTCTAACTGGTAATCCAACTGTAATTGGTTTTGAATCCGTCACTTCTAAAAAGTCAACGTGCTGAATTTTATCGGTAATAGGATGTTGTTGCAATTCACGGATAATACCACGTGCTTTTTTACCCTCCACTTCTAACTCAACCTGATAAACTTCAGGAGAATAAACAATTTTTTCAATGTCGTTTAACTTTACGTGGAAGTGAGTTTGCTCACCTGTACCGTAAAGCACACAAGGAACTCTACCAGCATTTCTCAATGCTGTAGCATCCTTTTTCCCTACGTTCACACGGGGTGAACCGCTCAATTGTGCTGTTTTCATTTATTATTAATTTAAGATATTACAAAATGTGAACTGATGGATTCGTTGTTTATTAAACGTTTAATCACATCAGCGAATAGATCTGAAACAGAAACCACTCTTATTTTATCGCTGTGTTGAGATAAAGGAATAGTGTCCGTAACTACCAATTCAGTTAATTTAGAATTATTGATTCGATCATATGCTGGACCTGACAAAACTGCATGAGTACAAAAAGCTCTCACACTTTTTGCTCCTTTAGACATGAATAAATCAGCTGAAGTTGTTAATGTACCGGCTGTATCACACATATCATCAATAATTACTACATCCTTGCCAACAACATCACCAATTACGGTCATTTCAGAAATTTCATTTGCTTTTTTTCTATGCTTGTGACATAAAGCAAGTCCTGTATTCAATTTCTTTGCATATGAATTAGCTCTTTTTGCACCACCTGCATCCGGAGCAGCCATAACTAAATTGTCTAAATCAAGTTTTTCAAGTTCCTTTAAAAACAAGGTTGAAGCAAAAAGATGATCAACCGGAACTTCAAAGAACCCTTGAATCTGGTCTGCATGTAAATCCATTGTGATAACACGATCAACACCGGCTGCCATAAGCATATTAGCAACGAGTTTTGCACCAATAGCAACTCTAGGCTTGTCTTTTCGATCTTGTCGAGCGAAACCAAAATAAGGAATAACAGTGATTATTTTACGTGCCGAAGCTCTTCTTGCTGCGTCAACCATTAATAATAACTCAAATAAATTATCACTTGGAGGCATAGTTGATTGAATCAAGAAAACATCTTGTCCGCGCACTGTTTCCTCAAATGAAGGTTGAAATTCACCATCACTGAAAACGGTAACTTTAACATCGCCTAATCTGGCTCCGTATGATTTAGCTATCCTTTGAGCTAACTCATCAGAAGCTCTACCTGCAAATAATTTTATTCCGAATGACACGTTTCAAATTTGATGGGCAAAACTACGACAATTTCAGGAAATCACCAAAGAGGTTAACGTAAAAACCCAAAAATTAATGACTTATTTCCTGAAGTTTTGTTGAGTCATGTTTGTGTTTAAACATAAACGCAAAAAGAACAGTAATTATTGCTGCGTATACTGAAAATGAAATCCAAATATTTGTCCAATCTTTTGCTCCACCTGGAAGTGTGAAATAGGCCTTAATGACAATGCCGCTTAGATAGCTACCCATGATGGCTCCAAAACCATTTGTCATCATCATAAATAATCCCTGAGCACTGGATCTAATTTTTGAATGTGTGGTTGTTTCCACGAATAAAGAACCAGAAACATTGAAAAAGTCGAATGCCATTCCATAGATGATACAAGATAGAATTATCATCCAAAGTCCATCAGCTGGATTTCCTAATGCCAACAAACCAAAACGCAGCACCCAAGCAACCATACTGATTAACATTACCTTTTTAATTCCAAATTTTCTTAGGAAAAAAGGAATAGCAAGAATAAATATTGTTTCAGAAACTTGAGAAATGGACATAATAATCGTTGAATGTTCAACCACCCAAAGATTCGCATATTCCGGTACGTTTTTAAATTCAGAAATGTATAAATCACCATACATATTAGTAAGTTGAAGTGCTCCGCCTAAAAACATTGAAAAGAGAAAGAATATTGCCATTTTGTATTTGGCAAAAAGTGAGAACGCATTTAAGCCAGAAATTTCAAGAAAGCTTGCATTTGCAGAATTCTCTTTCGCCGGTGGACATTTAGGAATAAATACAAACGAAAAGGCCCCTAGAAATATCGCTGCAAACGCTGCAATGTAGAATTGCCCTTCAAGCGCCTTGTTTCCCGTAAGATTTGTAGTCCACATGGCTGCAATAAAACCAATTGTTCCCCACACACGGATTGGAGGAAAATCTTTTATCACATTAAAATTACCTGATTTCAATACTGTATAGCCAATCGAATTAGACAGGGCAATCGTTGGCATGTAGAAAATCATTGCTAAAAAAATTACCCAAAAGAACGTATTGGAATCAGTTACCTGAGGCAAATACAAAAGCACAATTCCGCCCAAAACATGAAGTATTCCGTATAATTTTTCTGCATTAATCCACCTATCGGCGATAATTCCAATAAGCGTTGGCATGAATAGAGACGATAATCCTAATGTGCTGAAAACTGCACCAAATTCAACGCCTGGCCAATTTTTTGTATCAAACCAGTAATTGGCAACAGTTATTAGCCATGCTCCCCAAACAAAGAATTGCAGGAAGCTCATTATTATTAACCGAAATTTCACATTCATGAATCTGCTCGTTTTTGCAATTCATCTCTAATTTTAGAAGCAGATTCATAATCTTCATTTTCAATCGCTTCGTTTAATAAATTTTCAAGTTCTTCTTTTGTTGCAACTGTTATAGATTCATCCGAGGAACCAAATTCCTCATCATCTTCAAGATCAGTTAAATCTTCTTGATCAAATTCATCATCTATCAATGTTCCTGCATCTTGAAGAATCTTATCATATGTATAAATCGGACAATCAAAACGAACTCCAATGGCTATTGCATCAGAAGTACGGGAATCAATTTCGGTTGTTATCTCATCCTTTATACAAATTATTTTTGCGTAAAAAATACCTTCATCAAAATTATAGATAATGATTTCTTTTACTTCAACCTCGTATGCAACAGCAAAACTCTTAAAAAGATCATGAGTAAGAGGTCGATTAGGCTTCATTTTTTCTAGCTCTACAGCAATTGCTTGCGCCTCAAAACCACCAATTACAATGGGTAATTTTCGCTTCCCTCCTACTTCAGTCAACATGAGCGCATACGCACCAGACTGTGTTTGGCTGTATGAAAGACCTGATATGACAAGTTTAATTTTTTGCATTCGAAATTTAGCAAATCAATTTTGCGATGATTTGAATTTATTGATGGCAGCTGTAAGTTTAGGAATAACTTCGAAAGCATCACCAATAACACCATAGTCAGCTGCTTTGAAAAAAGGAGCTTCTTGATCCGTATTAATAACAACAATCACTTTTGATCCATTAACTCCAGCTAAGTGCTGAATTGCACCTGAAATTCCTGCTGCAATGTACAAATTTGGACGAATTGCCACACCTGTTTGTCCCACGTGCTCGTGATGTGGTCTCCATCCGATATCAGCAACCGGTCTAGAGCAAGCCGTAGCCGCACCAAGCGATTTGGCTAAATCCTCTACTATCCCCCAATTTTCAGGGCCTTTTAATCCTCTACCAGCTGAAACTACTAACTCTGCCTCAGGAAGTGGAATTTCACCTTCTGGTTTTTTTGTTGTTATAACTTTTATTCGACCGTTTGAAGCACCAGAAGAATATTCCTCAACACCACAAGCAGATCCACTTGATTCCGGTTGAATACTATTTGGAAGAAGCGAAATAATTCTTTTTGTAGAATTCACTTTGACAAAACCAAATGCTTTACCCGAAAACACATTAACGCGAATAGCACCGTCTCCATTTGGAACATCCGTTGCACCAGAAACTAATCCCGCTTTTAAACGAACGGATAAACGTGGAGCGACTGCTTTTGCAGTTAAATCGTGTGAAAAAATAATGGATGTTGCACCAGTTGATTCTGCTGCAGCCGCAACTAAATCAATTACTTGCTGAACATCATTAGTAGAAACAGAGCGATCTACAAGTACTTTTGATGCCCCATATTCACCAAGTTGAGCCAACGTATCTGAGGAAGCATTTCCATTGCTTACAACAACAACTGAATCGCCTAATTTTTTTGCATAGGTAACCACTTCTTTAGAAGCTTTCGATAACCCGTTATCTGAATTTGAATATACTAAAATCATAATAAACTTTTTTGTATTAAATAACTTTTGCTTCGTTGTGAAGAAGTTGCACTAATTCATCCATATTGTCTGCTGATATCATTTTACAGGCGCTTTTCGACGGCGGCAAATCATACGTTACATAAGTCGTTAATTCTTCAACTGAAGCGGCCGGAACTACAGTCAATTGTCTTGTTCGAGCTGCCATAATTCCTCGCATATTTGGAATGCGTTGTTCTGCCATTCCTTTTGCACATGAAACAACAACTGGAGTATCAACCTCAACTACTTGTACACCACCAGCTATTTCTCTTTCAAGCGTGAGTGTACTTCCTGAAACATCCAATTTGGAAGCCAAAGAAACAAATGGCAAACCAAGTGATTCAGAAATCATACCCCCCACTTGAGATCCATTATAATTAATCGTTTCTTTTCCTACTAATACTAAATCAAAATTTTGCGATTTTGCATACTCTGCAATTTGCATAGCCGTGTAATAAGCATCTTTTGGATCTGCATCAATACGAACAGCATCATCTGCTCCTATAGCAAGTGCCTTTCGCATTATCGCTTCATCGCTGGCATTACCAACTGTAATGATTGTTACGTTTCCGCCAATACTCTCTTTGATCTCCAATGCACGAACCAATGCATACCACTCATCATAAGGGTTTACAATAAACTGTACTCCATTCTCATCAAAAGAAGTATTGCCACCTGTAAAGGCGATTTTTGATGTTGTGTCTGGTGCTTTACTAATGCAGACTAAAATTTTCATATTTCTTTGTTTTCAATAGGTTTTACCAAAAAATTGGCACAAATTAGACAAAGCAAATTTAATGAATTAAGACTTTCATTTTTCGATTTTTAAAAAAGTGTTAAAGAATTTTTTTTCTTGTATAAAAATTAAGTCCCATTGACCTATTGAATTTTGATTTAAACTACTTTTACATCAGTAAACAAGATGGGAGAAATTGTCAATAAAGTAAAGGAAAGCGGTTTAGTTTCGATTGATCTGGCGAATTATGCCCCAAAGTCGGAAGTCGTAGTTATTGATTTATCTACCCAATTGTGGCAAGGGCTTGTACTAAAAGAAAAGGATTTCCGTCAATGGATCAAAGAAAATGATTGGAAGCAATACGCTGATAAAGTTGTTTTAATAACCTGTTCAACGGACGCTATCATTCCTGCCTGGGCGTATATGTTAGTTGGCTCTGCCTTAAAAGACAATGCACTTTTCTGCGCTAATACGAGTGAAGATGAAATTATTAAGCATTTGATTATTCGTGAAATCGAAAAAACTGAACTAAGTGAAATTGAAAATGCTCGTGTAATTGTTAAAGGATGTTCCAAAATTCCCTTTCCTGATTTTGCCATGTTGGAATTAACCAAGTTTTTGTTGCCTCATGTGAAATCTTTAATGTTTGGTGAGCCTTGTTCAACGGTTCCCATTTACAAGAAAAAATAGTTTCTACTTAAGCATTTAATCTATACATTCAAAATTAAGACCTTTAGTTCGAATTAAATCAACAACTTTTGGGAGAAGAATTTTCAATCTTTCCTGACTTTTGAGATTATCGTGAAAAACCAGAATATCCCCCCCTTTAATTGAATTGGCATTGATTAGAATTTTTTCAATTGAAATAGTTTTATCAAAATCGTAGGAAAGCCAACTCCACATTATTATCTTATATTCCTTGAGGATTTCAGCTGTTTTCCAAATTGGCAAACGACCGTAAGGAGGGCGAAAAAGATTACTATTTATAAAACCTCCAGCATCTTGTATAGACTGAATGTACTCAGATTGTCGTGTTTTGGTTCCTCTTTCATGTTTCATCGTATGGTTCCCTACTCGATGACCAAAAGATTGAATTTTCGCAAACAGGGCGGGGTTATTTCTCACATTTTCACCAACGCAGAAGAACGTTGCTCGAATGTTATGTTCTGCAAGAAAATCAAGAATCCAATCCGTTAATCCTTCTTGTGGCCCATCATCAAATGTTAAGTAAACAGCGTTTTTTGATTTCATTTTCCATATTCGGCGAGGAAAGATCCACGGCACGAAAAATGGAATTCTGAAATTTTTCATCCATTATTTCTTTTTAATAGAATCTGTTTTAACTTTTTGCTGGTTCATCATTTGACGAATCATGGCGGTATCTAACTTTTGTTCACCACTTTGAGGAGCTACTGGTGTTGTTCCTTTCAATTTTCCGTAATGAATTCCTATCAACTCAACATACAATGAAAAATCTGAATTTAGGTTTTCTCGAGAAGCAAGATCAGCAGAAATTTCTTTGAATTTGGTGTTGTACCAACCATCCACCTTAGATGACGTATATTTGGCTAATTCTCCCGAAGAATTGTTTTCTTTGGCAACTTTCTGTAGCTTCATAAAAGCATCAAGATTTGCGTAAAAGTCCTCAGAATTCTCGGAAGAACCAACAAATTTTGCATCACTCGTTAAGAAGTAAGTAATAACGGATTCAATATTTTTGGCAATTCTCATTCCATATTTTTCAGCAGATTGTTTATCACCAGCTGCGTAAAATAATTCAATATAATCTTGTAAAACACCATCTTGGAAACTTTGTTTTTCTCTTCCTCCATCCTTATAACTTTCTCTACTTGGATTTGGTTCTCCACCATCTAAAACTGTTTCAATTGGCATAACTTCCAATGATCGCTTCAACAAATTATTTGCCTTTGTTTTATATCCCTTTATCCTTTCTGTGGCAGTAGCTTTTCCATCTATCAAGAATTTAGCTCTTTGTTCCTCACCACTTCTTTTGTAATATTCAACAGATCCTTCCGGATTTTTATAGAACGTCTCTTCTTCCTCAGCCAGGGTTAAGTAGTGTTGTGCCAAGGTCATAAATTGATACCTGTATTGAGATGTATGTCTTCGAGCATAATAATCTGTCAATACCGATGGATTTTTCATATCGCCAAAATCGTATTTTTTCATCAAATTAGCATACATTACCTCATCATCAAAGCGATTTCTTCTGTTTTTAACTGGGGTTAAAACGTAGGCCATACCATTTTGCTTAATATATCCAGTTTTATTTAAGGCCATTGCCACATCTGAACCCCCTGGGCTTGAAAAGAAAATTCCTCTTTTCCATTCGTTATTGGCAAGAATATCAAGCATCATTACTTGTTCTCTCGTCAATCCTTGTTCTTCAAATTGGAATTTTAGCTCGTTTAAACATTCCGATTTTTGAGCTGACGTAATAATTCCTGATTTAACTGCATTATCCGCATTTACAGGTAGAACAAACCCTGATGATGGAAAAATTCGCAATTTACTTTGTCCTTCATAAACAATTTGGTTTTTGTCATCTCTAACAAACTCCATAGCAGTTGCCAAATTGGTGTAATCCCATGATTTTTCGTAACTATCAAAAGCTTGTTGAAGCTGTTTCATTATTTCTTCTGAACCTTTGAACGTACTGTTACTAATACCTTGAATTAGTTCTAATGTTCCAAATGATCTATTTAAAGCATCATTCACTAAATTAGTTGTATCTAAAGTCAAAAGTTTATTTTTTGCTTTATTCAATGCTGCCTGATTGGCTGGATCCGCAGTAATCATAGCTAAAAGAGCCGAGATGGATGCAACATTAGTTTTCGTACTGTTTATCATCTCATTAGGCATCTGTTTCATGCGAAGACTAATAATTTTTTTCATCACATCCTCACCTGCATTCATATTCGCCAGAGATAATAATCCAGAGAATAAAACTTGATCCGTATTTCCAGCATACATGAGAATTTGATCTTCCCTAAATTTTATCGGCAATGGATCAGATTTGTAGGCACGCATTTTCATTTGTTCAGTGTACCAATCTGTCTGCATCAACGATAAATTACAAACGCGAACATCCGTTTTCATTCCTTCTACTTCTTGCATATACCAAAGTGGGAAAGTATCATTATCACCATTTGTGAAAATTATCGAATTTGGTGTACATGAATTTAAGTAATTTGATGCTAACTCATGTGCTGAAGTTTTTCCACTACGATCGTGATCATCCCATCCTTGCATTCCCATAATAAACGGAGCTGTAAGTCCTATGAGTGTTGCTAAAATTGGCCCTGAATTTTCATTTGGAATAATCTTTTTAACTAAACTCATGAAAAACATCAGACCAATACCACCCGCCGCAATAATTAACCAAGAAAGTGCAGAAGACAAGCCGCTATCACCTTTTGTATCAATTACTGCAAAAATCAATAAACCACCAAGGAATACATAAATGATTTTCATGAACTCTTTCATCACCAGTCGCTTAAAGGCATCATACATTGCATAAACACTTATGCCGATCCAAAATGCGAAGAAGTAGAACGAACCTGCGTAGGCATAATCACGTTCACGTGGCTCAAAAGGTTTTTGATTTAAGTAAACTACAATTGCTAAACCAGTAAAAAGGAATGCTAAAAATAAAACGAAAGCATCTTTTGGAGCCTTATAAAAATGGAAAAAGAGTCCTAATATCCCTAAAATAAGAGGGATTAAAAAGAATTTATTGTTTGATTTATTCTCTTTCGTATAGTAAGGAGCATTTTCTTGGCTACCCAAACGCATTTCATCTATAAATGAGAAACCGCTCAACCAGTTTCCTCGCATAGCATCACCATGCCCTTGAATGTCATTTTGGCGACCTGCGAAGTTCCACATAAAATAACGCACATACATCCAATTTACTTGATAGTTTAAGAAATAAGAAATGTTCTCGCCCATTGTTGGTAAACGCTGACCATCTTTACCAACCGCTGTGCCTTCGTCAGATGATTCATCATAACCCGACCAACGTTTATAGCCATCCATTCTTTGTTGCTCCTGATTCCAATACATTCTTGGAAACAAAGTTGATTGATCACCTGAATACGTGGCAACACTATTTTTACGAACGGAAGAATTACTTTCAAAATACTTTTCTTGGACTTCACCACCTTCCTTGGAAGCAAAAGCTTGAGCGTCTTTCTCATTCTTGAATGCTTTTACTTCAAGGTCTCCTTTCATTACAACAAATCGTCGTAAATAGTAAGGTGATAAATCTTTGTAATTCTCTCTATCATCTTCAATAGAATTCCAGAATGGACCTTTAAATAAAGGCGCTGAACCATACTGTTCACGTTTCAAATAAGAATGAAGTGTCACTAAATTTTCAGGGTCATTTTCATCCAACGGTGTATTTGCGTTTGATCGTATTACAATTACAGCAAAGGATCCATAACCTATTAACAAAACTACTAATCCCATTACAGCGTTATAAAGAATGTATTTTTTCTTGTTGCGGGCTATTCGAATAACAATCACACAAACTAATATCAGTAGGATAAAGAAGAAAATTGTACCGGAAAAGAAAGGGAGACCAAGGGAATTGACAAAAGATACTTCAAAAGACGAAGCGAGAGATATAGACCCAGGAATAATTCCTTCTTGAATAAATCCAAGAACCAAAATAGAAATTACAGCAGTTAAAATCAATCCTAGTGGGGTTATTTTAGGTTGATACCTAAAATACAATATAAATCCAATCGCAGGAACAACAAGAATTCCCAATAAGTGAACTCCAACCGCAAGCCCAAGTAAGAACATTATAAGTATCAACCAACGAGCTTGTCCAAAGTCAGAATTTACGCGATTATCTTTTATCAGACTCATTTCTTCATCCCATTTAAGTGCAGCCCAGAAAATAATAGCGGTAAACAAAGATGCCATTGCGTAAACTTCTCCCTCAACAGCGGAAAACCAAAAAGACTCTGAGAAAGTATAGGCCAATGAGCCTACTGTTGCACTACCAAAAATGGCAATTTGATCGGCCAAAGAAAGTTCTTCTTTGTTTTTTAAGACCATTTTTTTGATGAGAATAGTCAAGGACCAAAACATAAATAATATCGTAAACGAACTTGATAAAGCTGATAAACGATTTATCCAAACTGCCACATCCGACGGATTTGCAAAAAATGAAAACAAACGCCCAATTACCATAAATAATGGCGCCCCTGGTGGGTGACCAACTTCTAACTTGTAAGCGGCAGTTATATATTCACCACAGTCCCATAAACTCACCGTGTCTTCGAGGGTGATAAAATATACTGCAGTAGCAATTAAAAAGACGATCCAGCCTAAAACTGTGTTGATTTTCTTATAATTTGTCATTGATTTAATGTTTTCTAAAATGCGAAGATAATAAATACTTAGTTTGAATTGGTAAAATGAACTTAAAACCATTTTTTACACTTTATTTGAATGCGTCAAAATAGATTTCATGATATTTTTTTAGATTTTTTTTAGATTTTTCAAAAGAAGTTTTTAAATTTGCACCCGCAATGGCCCATGGTGTAACTGGCAACACGTCTGGTTTTGGTCCAGAAGAGTCTAGGTTCGAGCCCTAGTGGGCCAACAAAACAAAACCCTGAAATCCTTATTAAATATAAGTTTCAGGGTTTTTTGTTTTAAAGTAATAACGTTAAGAAAAAGTACAGAAATTAGCTAAAATTTCTCGGCCATTTTCAGTCAAAATAGATTCAGGGTGAAATTGAACCCCATACAGTTTCAAATCATGATTTTCAACGGCCATTACAACACCGTGTTCATCGTAAGCAGAAATCATATATTGCAGATTATTGGGGATTTTGACCTCCCAACTGTGGTATAAACCTACTGTGATTGTATCCTTAACTCCTACAAAAAGAACGATTTTTTGATTAACTTTCAGTTGAACGGGCTTTCCATGCAAAATAGATTTTTTTTGAACTAATTTCCCACCCAAAAACTGTACAATTCCTTGCATGCCAAGACAAACCCCAAGAATCGGAATTTTACCTGAAAATGTTTCTAAAATCTTTTTCATTGATTTCGTGTTTTCTGGCAAGCCCGGACCAGGAGATAAAATTATTTTATCGTAGTTCCAAACATTTTGAATTTCAATTTCATTATCACGTATTACATCCACCTCATCACACAATGGCTCTACGTAATGTGCCAAATTATAGGTAAAAGAATCATAAAAATCGACCAATAAAATCTTCATTGTTTAAATAGAAATGCTTTTCTTTGCACAAATGTAAAGCAATTAAGGCTTTATAAATCCGTTATAGTTGGTAACATGAAAAAAATCATTCAAATTCCCGGTGCCCCTGCTCCAATTGGACCTTATAGCCAGGCAGTTTTACGTAATAATGTTCTCTATGTTAGTGGTCAAATTCCATTAAATCCAATGAATGGAAATCTTGAAGTTGAAAGCGTTGAGGCGGCAACAGACAGGGTGTTGTTAAATATCAAATCGCTAGTAGAAGAGGCAGGAATGACGTTGGCAAATGTTGTGAAATGTAGCATTTTCTTAAAAAACATGGATGATTTTTCTGTGGTTAACACAGTTTATTCCTCCTATTTTTCCGAAAATCCTCCTGCCCGTGAAACTGTTCAAGTAGCCAAATTACCATTAGACGTACCGATAGAGATCTCTTGTATTGCCATCGCTGATTAGTGTCGAAAAGATTCAAACATACCCTTTCAATCATCATTGTAAATTACAATGTAGAATATTTTCTTGAGCAATGCTTGAATTCAGTTTACAACGCGCTTACGGGAATAAATGCCGAAATTTTTGTTGTTGACAACAATTCAGTAGACAATTCTATCGACATGGTTAAAGCGAAGTTTCCTGGTGTTAAATGCATAGAAAACAAAATAAATGTAGGATTTTCCAAAGCAAATAATCAAGCAATTCAGGAATCTAATTCAGAATTTGTTTTGCTGTTAAATCCAGATACTGTTGTTGAAGAATCTACCTTTCGAAAAGTAATTGATTTCATGGTTAACCATCCTGATGCAGGTGGTTTAGGAGTACGAATGGTAGATGGAAAAGGGCGTTTTTTACCAGAATCAAAAAGAGGACTTCCTACTCCAGCAGTAGCTTTTTACAAAATTTTTGGTCTTTCTAAACTTTTTAAAAAATCCCCAAAGTTCAATAAATATCATTTAGGTTATTTAGACGAACATCAAAATCATACTGTTGACATTTTAAGCGGTGCATTTATGTTAATGAGGGCAGAGTCACTCGCAAAAGTAGGTTTGCTTGATGAAACATTTTTTATGTATGGTGAAGACATTGATTTGTCTTATCGCATACAGCTTGGCGGATGGAAAAATTATTATTGCTCCGATACCACAATTATCCATTACAAAGGTGAAAGCACCAAAAAA
>JBIKQS010000261.1:0-3991 GCA_044349575.1 Crocinitomicaceae bacterium | reverse complement strand
ACAAGCTTGTGCTGCGATGAAACAAATCGCTAAATCAGGTAAGAAAGTTTTGTTTGTTGCAACAAAAAAACAAGCGAAAGAAATCATAGCTCAAAAAGTTACTGAGATTAATATGCCTTACGTAACTGAGCGTTGGACGGGTGGTATGTTAACTAATTTTCAAACAACCAGAAAATCAATTCGTAAGATGGCTAACATCGATAAGATGAAGATTGACGGTACCTGGGATACCCTAAATAAAAGAGAAAAGTTATTTAAATCTCGTCAAAGAGAAAAATTAGAGAAAACGTTTGGTTCAATCGCAGATATGACGCGTCAACCAGCAGCTATTTTTATTATTGATATCTTAAAAGAGCATATCGCTTTGGCTGAAGCAAAAAAATTGAATATCCCAACGTTTGCGATGGTTGATACCAATTCAAATCCAAAATTTGTAGATTTCCCTATTCCTGCAAATGATGATGCTACTAAATCTATCACAATAATTTTAGACCAAATTTGTGCAGCTATCAAAGAAGGTTTAGAAGAAAGAAAGAATTCGAAAGGATCTGATAAAGATTCAACTGATGTTGCAGCTGAGGTTACTGAGGTAGTACAAGCTGAAGCTTCTGATGATTCTCATACAACTACAGAAAACTAAAAATTATATACAATGGCAATTACTGCATCCGATGTAAATAAACTACGCCAGCAAACAGGTGCTGGGATGATGGATTGTAAAAATGCGCTAGTTGAATCAAATGGTGATTTTGAGGCAGCTATTGATATTTTACGTAAAAAAGGTCAAAAAATCGCTGCGAAAAGAGGTGATAACGAGGCAAAAGAAGGAATTGTTTTAGCTCAAGCTTCAGCAGACGGAAAAAGTGGCGTTATTTTAACGTTGAATTGTGAAACTGATTTCGTTGCTAAAAACGAAGGATATGTTTCATTGGTTCAATCCCTTGTTGATATCGCATTAGCTAAAAATCCAGCAACTGTTGATGAGTTGATGTCTCTTTCTTACGATGAGAGACTAACTGTTTCTGAGAAAATCACAGAACAAATTGGTGTAATTGGTGAAAAATTAGATTTGTCAAACTATGCTGTTGTTAACAGTGAGAAAGTAGTTGCATACAATCACCCAGGTAATCAATTGGCTACATTGGTTGGTTTCTCTGCTGATGGTTCAGATATGAATGAAGTTGGTCGTCAAGTAGCTATGCAAGTAGCAGCTATGAATCCAATTGCTATTGATAAATCAGGTGTTGATGAAAATACAATTAGCCGCGAATTAGAAATTGGTAAAGAATTGGCAATCCAAGAAGGAAAGCCAGCTGAAATGGCTGATAAAATTGCGCAAGGTAGATTGAATAAGTTCTTTAAAGAGAATACGCTACTTAGTCAACAATTTATTAGAGATGAAAAAGTAACAGTTGAGCAGTTTTTAGATAATACAACTAAAGGTTTAACAGTTACAAATTTTAAACGATTTTCATTAAGCTAGTCTTAATAGTTAGTTTTAAAACTAAAGCCTCCTTATGGGAGGCTTTTTTTTGTTGAAGCTTTTATCTCATTCGATTATTAGTGTTAGACCCTTTTTATAGCTTGTACACAAACTCTTCTCTATATTAATATTGAAAATTGAATCGTAATTCGGATATCAAATAGCCTTGTATTCGGAAATTCGAATTTTATTGAATAGCAGCTTAATGTTTTTCGCCTTCTCGAAGCTGGTTTTTTCAGCACTGAACAACATTAGATACATATAATTTGAATTTATCATTTCACATTCGTAAAAGCACGAACTCCTCATTTTTACAAAACGGTAGTTACAGGTTGAAATAATTTTTCACTTGTGTTAAAATTTCATTTGCTTGTATTAAATGTCTTTGTTCGTGTGAAACAATAATGTCAAATGCTGTTTCTAATGTGTAAACAATATTCTTGTTGGCCGGTGAAGAAATAACTACACCATTTTCAACAAGTCCTTTACCATCTTCTATTTTTTGGATAAGTTCGTTTTGATGAATTTGGAATTTTTGAAGAATGTCGTTTATTACATTACTCGTAGTTGGCTCCCAAATTGGAAAGGTCTTCATTTTCTTCCTTCTGTCTGGTTGTACTGCATTTAATACGGTCTTGCCTAAAAATGAAACCAAAAAACCAATTTTAGCTATGAAAGGTGTTTTATAAGTTCTTGAGTTCAAAGATTCCAAAATTGGATAATATGTTTCATTTACCACTATTAAATGGTCTAAATTTTGTGCTATACTCCAAGTGGTTGAATTTGGTTTCCAATTTAATTGTTCACTTGTCAATGATCCAAACAAGGTTAGGCACTGTTGTGAAATCTCGTTTAACTCTGATGTCCAATTTTTCATAGTATTTCGTCACAGTTTTTTTTCATACTGACTACTAACTCATTTAAATAGTATTCACTTAATTTTTACAGGTTTTTATTTAATGAGAATGAGAGGATTATTCCAAATTTTTGTTTTGGTTTGTATTTGAATATTATACACTCCCTGAGATAAATTTTGAGAAAGGTGTAAATAGGTTTTGTTGTTACCAGATTCTCTTTGAATTATGGAGCCCTTATGATCAATTATTGAAATGGAATAATCTCCTTTGAATTCAATCGCTACAATGTCGCCAGCCCTTATTGGATTTGGGTAAATTATTGGAGAAATGAGTTCTTTTTCATCTAATGATGCTACATTACCAAGATTAATGTTATCCAAATAAACAACATTTCCATATCTTCCAATGTTTCGAAAAGCAATTTGAAGACTTGTTTCATTCTCAAATGAAATTAAATCCAAGGAATCTGTTCTCCATTGTGTTGATATTGGTGTAAAGTAATCCTGGAAATCTGGAGAAGTTGCTAAATCTGTTCCTCCTTTGAGATAAAGTGATTGATAGGATTGTCCACAATCTGTAGATGCGAGAACTTCTAACGTATCGCTATTTACAGCTCCCCATCGCGCATAAGCGACGTCGAATTTCAGATACGAATTCGTAGATAAAGCAGAAGGATTAAAATGCATGATTAAATCATCAGCATTGCCTTGTGAGTCAATATTGTAGTTGTCAAAAATTGCAGATTTGCTTGAATTACCATAACCACCTGCGTTAGAGGATAGAGACCACTGAGCATCATTATTTTGATTTTCAATACTCCAGCCACTCGGTACAAAAGCACCTTCAAATCCCTCTGAAATAGACGTAGGTAGAGAATAATAATTTATCGTTACTTGTATCGTGTCTGAGTCAATATTTCCATTTCCATCAGTAATTTCAAGAATAGCTATGTGAGAACCTGATTGCGTAAACATAACCGCTGGATTTCGCAGATTGGATGTACTAGGATTTCCTGTTGGGAAAGTCCAATTCCAAGTAGCGTTTGAATGATTTATAAATGAATGATCTTCAAAATAAAAGGAATCAACCTCGCAGACTACTTCTTGTGCTAGTTTATCTACCATAGCTCTTGCAATAGGGTGGGAAGGTGTTTCGTGTAAATTACTTTCCCAAATCCCTTTTCCATAAGTAGCTAATCTGATTTTTCCATCTCGGTAAAATGGTTGAAGTATGTTGCCACTGGTAAACAAAGGTAAACCGCTATTATCCAGTTGGAACTGAGTTTGATTATTGCGATAGTAAACAGCTCGGTTGGTAGCAACATATATGCCCCCATCTGTACCGGTAATGTGACTTAATGTTTGTATTGATTCATTATTTAAAACAAAAGAGGTTAGGTTTTCCCAGGATTGACCTGAATTAGTTGTTCTAAATACTTTAAATCCATTTGAGCCATCAGGATATGCAATCCATAATTCATTTTCATTCTCAGGATTAACAGATAGTAACATGCGTCTGCTGTTTCCTGCCGGCTTATTGAGTTGAATCCATGAAGAACCTCCATCTGTTGTTTTCCAGAGGGTACCATTTGAACCGGATGAAGGTTGCTGATTGAGATAAATCACGTTAGGATTGCTTGATGCTATTTCAA
>JBIKQS010000260.1:0-4005 GCA_044349575.1 Crocinitomicaceae bacterium | reverse complement strand
TGAGTGAAACAACTGTGTTTTCGATTATTTGCATATAATTAAATTTAGTAAAACAAAGCTACTCAAAAAAGCTTTGAATTAATAAAGTTAATTAAAAATCGGATTGCAAGTGAACCTACAACTTAACGATGATAAATTCCGTTCTACGATTTTTTTGATGCTCGTCTTCTGAACATTTTGATTTTACCTTACCTTCACAAGGACAATCTGATACTAATTTAGTTTCACCGTATCCTTTCCCCGAAATTCTATCTGGATTAGATATTTTAGCTTTGATGTAATCTGCAGAGGCTTTCGCACGGTTATCAGATAAAGCTTGGTTTTGCTCAATTGATCCACGACAATCTGTATGTGAACCCAATTCAATAATCATTGTTGGGTATTCATTCATGATTTTAACAATTTTATCTAATTCAACAGCAGCATCCTTACGAATGGCATATTTACTCATGTCAAAGTAAATTGGTTTTACATCAACTAATTTAGCCAAATCTGATCCAACCTCAATTTTTGTTAGTGTTACATCCAAATTTTCATGGATATTAACTACCTCAAGCGCTGAAATGAGTTTGGTAAAATCCATTGTTTTTGATAAATATCCATCTTTTTTGAGGGTAACCGTATAATTCAAAGTCTCATTTAATTTGACATTTTCTAACCCTTTACTGAAATCACCGGCTTGAGATGTCTTACCTTCAAAAATAACGGCTCCATTTTTTTTATCTATAATGGTAACTGAAGCATCTTGAATTAATTCTTTGGTGCTTTTATCAGTAATTAAGCCATAAAGACTAACTCCTTTTCTCTTATCAAGTTTTACCAATGCATCAATGGAGTTCGTTAATAAATTGTCGGAAGAAATAGAAGCAACATTGTCTGAATACTGATCTTTACTTGCTGTGATTTTGTAGGATTTATTTGGTTCAATTTCGAACATAACTTTTCCATTTGCGTCAACAGTAGCTGTTTGTATAATATTTCCAGCTTCATCTTTCAAATACACTTTTGAGTCCAGTAAAAGTTCATTTGTTAAATTGTCAGCAACTGTTATCGTTAACTTCACTTTGAATACAAAGGGTTTGGTCATAGTAAATGAATAAATATCATCATCTCCCTTGCCTTCTGCACGATTGGAAGAAAAGTAACCCGTTTTTCCATCTTGATTAAATGAAATGGCAAAGTCATCATTTTGACTGTTTAACGGTTTACCAACATTTGTTAAGTTGTCAAACGAAAATGTTTTTTCATCCATGGACATAACAAATACATCCAATCCACCTAAACCAATGTGTCCATTGGAAGAAAAGAAAAACAATCCGTCAGGACTTATCCATGGGAACATTTCTTGACCTTCAGTATTGATATCCTTTCCTAAGTTTACAGGTGTACTGATAGTTCCATCCGGATTGATGGTTGCTCTGTATAAATCTGCTCCACCCATACCTCCGGGCATATCTGAGGCGAAAAACAATGTTTTACCATCTTGTGAAATAACTGGATGGCCTACAGAATAGTCTTTTGAATTAATGCTTAATTCTTTGATGTCTGACCAATTTCCGTTTTTGTCAATCTTTGCAAAATATAATTTTAAATTTTGAATTCCATTTCCATCGCGTCTACTTTTACCTTTTGAAATATTATTTCTTGTAAAATAAACAAGGGATTCATCCTTATTGAAGCAAAGAGGGCCTTCATGAAAGGTTGTATTTGCTTTGGATACTAATTCGGGAGAATCTTTTTCTTTTAAATCAATGGTAAAAAGGTCTAAAAAGCCTCTTCCATTCCACATCCAATTGTTTTGAACAAGCGTATTTCTTCGTGCGGACACAAAGTATACTTCTCCTTTCTTAACTGATTGATAACCACCAAAATCAGATGTATTTGAATTAAAATCTGCATTGGAAATCGAAAAATGAATTCCTTCTTTCTCTATTTTTTCCAAATAAGATCGATTATTTGCAAAGGAAAGTGCGCGTTTATCAGCATTTGATTTTTCATAAAATGTATTCATCCACTTATCACTTTCGGAATATTTTCCTTGTTGCTTTAATGTCTGGGAAAAATAAAAATAATGCGATATCGGTAATTCGCCCATTTGTATCGCTTCATTGTAATAGTTTTCAGAATTTGATAAATCATTGACATTGAGATAGCTGTGAGCTAATTTTGCCTTCATTTCAGCATTTGCTAGATCTGTACTTAACAAATCCTTGTAATTCTCAATGGCTAATGAATAGGATAACTTATCATAATAGTCATTTGCTTTTTTAAGCTTGGCAGTTTGAGCAAAAGTACTGAATGATGCAATAATGGAAAAAACAAAAACCAAAAGTAAATTCTTCATATCTTAAAAAGGAAATTATTAAAAATAACGTGGAGATCTAATACCTTGCTTATTAAATCTAAAATCATAAGAAAGCATCACTTCAAAAGTCCCATAATTGTATTTTCGCATTTGCGTAGTAGAAAAATCAGAAGCTAACCCAATTCTAAATTGAGGATTTATTTGATATTGGCTGAACACACCAAATGCAGCATTTAGTCGATACATGGATCCTATCCAAAGTTTATCTGAATATATTCCCGCTGCTGAAAAATCAATACTCATAGGTGCTCCTATTGTTGCTTTTACTTGAGTTGTCGGTCTAATCTTCCACTCCTTTGATACAGGTAATACAGCTCCAACGATAGCGAAATAATGTCGTTTTTCCTTATTTGTTGCTGTACCATCAATACTTTGTTCAATCAGTTTTGGTGTACTTACACCTGCAAAAAAGCGAGGTGAATGATAATACATTCCAAACCCAAAATTTGGATTTACCCGATTTCTCATGTTATTCATTAAATTCTGATCACCTGCTTGTGTGGTATTTAGTGTTGAAGTCTCTGAATTAATCAAATTTAAACCTGCTTTTAAACCGAATGCTAATTTTGATTTTTTTGTCAATTTTAAGCTATAGGAAAAATCGCCATAAAACATAGTCTGTGATAAAGGACCAATCACATCTCTAACTGCTGTTAATCCTAATCCAACTGATTCATAAGACAACGGAGAATGTATACTCATGGTAGTTGAACTTGGTCTACCTTCAAATCCTACCCACTGCTCTCTGTGAATAGTTAGAGCACTCAGCATTCCTGTGCTTCCTGCATAAGCGGGATTAACGAAAAGTGCATTGTCAAAATACTGCGTAAATTGAGGGTCTTGTTGTGCATGTATCTGCAATGAAACTATTGTTGACACAATCAAAACCAGTATAAATTTTATTTTTTTCATAACGTCTAATTTCAATTACTTATTTTTTCAAATAAACATAACCTTTGTAGATGATTTTACCATCACCATTCAGGTCTAGAATGTAATAATAGGTTGCTGTTGGTAATTTTGAATCTCCTAACAGAATACCCCGATTTGCAGTTCCATCCCACGTATTCGAGTAACCCTCTGCAAAGAACACTTCATTACCCCATCGATTATAGATAGTAATGTTGTTCGATGGATAGTTTTCAATACCCGGGATTACAAAATTATCATTTGTATTATCGCCATCAGGAGTAAATGCTTCTGGAATTGATATATCTGAATTACAACCCGGGAAATTTGCATTTGGATCACATGGATTTAATGGGTCACTACCTCTAGAAATCTCTTCACCATTTGATACCCCATCCCCATCACAATCTGCATCTAACCACGCCTGACTTGGTGTAATGGTTTGATCTGCTATGTTTAGAGAACAAGGATCAGTAGGGTCGGTGGCATTTGGCCCTGGAGTTCCATCACCATCTGGATCAATCTCATCACCGTTTGTAACACCATCACCATCACAATCTGCATCTAACCATGCTTGACTTGCAGATGCAAAATCTTGGTTTGCTAAATCAAACGAACATGGATCGCTTGGGTCTGTTCCGTTAGGCCCTAGAGTTCCATCACCATCTGGATCAACTTCCTCACCATTCGTAACGCCATCGCCATCGCAATCTGCATCTAACCACTCTTGA
>JBIKQS010000259.1:0-4007 GCA_044349575.1 Crocinitomicaceae bacterium | reverse complement strand
CCGAGTAATATCATTGATGAAAATATTCATTTGTATTTATTTTTTCCAGACAAAAAGAGTTTCGTTCTTCAAGAAATGCAAAACTCCCTCATTGTGAGCTTGGTTTTAGTGGTTTTTATCATCATTTCACTCATAATCATGTTTAGAACCATCATGGAGCAGAAGCGCTTGTCTGAAATGAAAAGTGATTTTATTTCCAATATGACACACGAGTTTAAGACGCCAATTTCCACCATTTCATTAGCGTGTCAAGCCATGAGTGACACAGACATGGTTGATGAACAGTCAAATGCTGCGGTCTCGCCATACGTGAGAATGATCAATCAGGAAAATAAACGACTGGAAACGTTGGTCGAAAGTATTCTACAAAGCGCAGTAATTGAAAAAGGGGATATTAAATACAAAGACGAAGCACTAAATTTAGTTCAGCTTGTTGAAAATGAAGTGGAAAAAGCCCGTTTTAGAATCAAGTCAAACGAGGGAAAAATTGAATTTAATGACGTTTTTGAATCTATTGAATTTCAGGCGGATAGACTTCATGTAACGAACATCATTTCCAATTTATTAGACAACGCCATTAAATATAGCAAAGACAACCCTGTAATTAAGGTTTCTATTGAATCAGATAATAAACACGTATATTTGAGCGTTACTGATAATGGTATCGGTATTAAAAAAGAACACATCCCGCGATTGTTTGATAAATTATACCGGGTTCCAACAGGTAACATCCACAATGTCAAAGGTTTTGGCTTGGGATTAAGTTATGTTAAAGCCATTTGTGATCATTATAAATGGGAAATTAAAGTGAAAAGTAATTACGGTGAAGGGTCAACTTTTACCGTTTTATTTAAAAATAAAGGAGGTTTAAAATGAGTAAGAAATTTTCAATTTTATTAGCAGAAGACGACGAAAATCTTGGTCAATTGTTATTTACTTATCTACAAAACAAAGGGTTTCATGTCATTTTAACGCGTAATGGAAAGGTGGCCTATGAGCGTTTTACAAAAGATACGTATGACTTCTGTATTTTTGATGTAATGATGCCGGAAATGGATGGCTTTACGTTGGCAAAAGAAATTCGTGAAGTAGATAAAAAAGTGCCAATTCTATTTCTAACCGCCAAATCAATGAAGGAAGATCGTCTACAAGGTTTTGAAATAGGTGGAGACGACTATCTAACTAAGCCTTTTTCGATGGAGGAATTACTGGCTCGCGTTAATGCAATTCTGAAACGCGTTAGCCCGGTGGAAGTAAATGTAAACACCGAAATGTATATTGGCAAAATACGCTATGAACCGGAATTACGAATACTTCACGTACAAGAAGGCCCTAAAAAACTTACTACCAAGGAAAATGATTTGCTTTTGCTGTTGGTTAAAAATCAAAATGAGATTTTAGATAGGCAAGCTACTCTTCGTGCTGTTTGGGGTGACGATAATTATTTTAATGGCCGAAGCATGGATGTTTATATTGCCAAATTAAGAAAGTTACTCAAGGATGATGAAAACATTGAAATAATGAATATTCACGGGAAAGGATTTAAGTTGTTGATCCGTTAATTCTCGAAGAAATATAACCTGATGAAGGGCAATTTTATTTCAAACCTTTTCCTTTCTTTATTTCTTAATCTTCTTATTAAGCCCGTTTCTCTTTTAGTAATTGATGCTGAGGTTCAAAACAGAGTAGGTGCTGAAAAATATGGACTGTATTTTTCCTTGCTTAATCTTTCTGTTCTCTTTAACATTCTCGTGGATTTAGGTATAAATAATTATACCATTCGAACCATGGCTCAAGACCCAAATCTGGCAACAAAACACGTTGGTCGAATAATCATTCTTCGCCTATTTTTATTCGTACTATACAGTGTTTTTACCTTATCAGTCGCTTTGACAATTGGTTATAGAGGCCACGAACTTGTTTTGATAGGAATTCTGATTTTCAATCAACTTTTGGTCATGTTTACCGCCTATGCACGGAGCTATTTTTCGGGACTGCACTATTTCAAAACAGACTCTTTAATTTCTGTTTTTGATCGGTTTTTATTAATTGTCTTTTGTGGATCGCTTTTGTTTTTTGGCATTTCAAGTGAGCCTTTTCAAATTGAATGGTATATTATAATACAAACCCTATGTTATTTTATTACTGCTGTTGTAGCTTTTGTGTTTTTATCAAAAATAATTGATATTCAACAATTTAGGTTTGACAAGCAATTTTCCCTTCAAGTTATTCGAGAAAGTATTCCATACGCATTGCTCATTGTGTTAATGTTGTTTTATACAAGATCAGATTCCGTTATTCTTGAACGATTACACGTAAATGGCAGATTTGAAGCGGGAATATATGCACAAGGTTTCCGACTACTCGATGCCTTGTACATGTTTGGGATGGTATTCGTAATGTTGTTGTTTCCTATGTTCTCTAGAATTTTGAAACAATCCAAAAAAGAGATTTTACCGCTTTTACAAACCAGTGGAAACTTATTAATTGGGGGAAGTGCAGTAATTGTTTTAGCGCTTTATTTTAATTCAGAAACGGTATTAAACTGGATTTATGATGCAAATATTAGTGAGTCTTCTCGATCGTTTAAATGGTTAATGTTGGGTTTCTTTTCTCTCAGCATTAATTTTATTTTTGGAACACTACTTTCAGCTAATGGCAACTTCAAGGTTTTGAATTATTTAGCAGGCATTGCCGTGGTGTTTAATGTTGGTTTAAATTTGATACTGGCACCCATTTATGGCTCAGAGGGATCGGCGCTTATTTTCTTTTTAACACAAACGATCGTTTCAGTATCTCAATTTATTTTAGTAAAAAAGATTATCGGGTTTAAAATAATCCCGTTATTACTCCTTAAGCACGTCCTTGTAATTGGGTCCTTGCTGTTTTTAGGGTTTTACTTGGTAGAGGGAATTCGATTATTTGTTATTCAAATATTACTGGGCATTGTACTCCTCTTTACTTTGCGAATCATAGATTTACAAGAGCTAAAAAGCTCTTTTCTTTCATCAAAAGAAACCCATAACAATAATTAAGCGTACAACACGTTTTGTAGAATTAATAGTCTAATTTTGCATTCGAAAATAAGCTAATTTATGTCACAATCTTCTCCTGATTTATCAGAAAACAGAAATGATTTTATACAATTTGTGTGGTTGAATCGCAAGTTCATTATTGGTTTTACAGCGCTTGCAACCGTAATTGCCATAATCGTTTCTTTATTACTAACACCCTTGTATCTTTCTACAGCAATTGTTTTCCCTGCGGCATCTTCAACGGTTTCATTTTCTGAACAACGAAATGCAAAGTCAGCCTCCATGGATTTTGGTGAGGAGGAGCAAGCAGAGCAATTGGTTCAAATTCTACAATCTTCAAAAATTCGGGACCGAATAGTAAAGAAATTTAATCTGATGGAGCACTATGAAATTGACCCATCTGATAAGAACAAGTATTATAAATTGGTCAAAACTTACGAGGGTTATTTCTCCTTTACACGCACGCGTTTTGGGTCGATAAAAATTGATGTATTAGACAAGGATCCGAAATTGGCAGCAACCATGGCAAATAGCATAGTAGAATTAATAGATTCTGTTAAGAATGAGATGATTTCTCAACGAACCATTCCTGCTTATGATATAAACAAAAGGAAAAAGGAACAACTTGAAAAAGAACTCGAGGGTATGAATTCCGAATTGGATTCATTATCAGCAAAAGGGGTAATGTCATTTAATAGCCGATCAGGGTTATTTGAGGCCTATGTGGGCGCTTCAGGAAGTGACAGAGCTGATATGAAGGAGAAAATCGATATGAACATAAAATATGGTTCAAAATACGATGGATTAGAACGATTGAGAAATGAGAAGTTTTCAAAGCTTGAGGAATTTCAGGCAGCATATGAACAGGCTGAATCCGATGCAAACACAAAATTTAATCACAAATTTGTTGTCGAATATGCTATTGTCGCCGATAAAAAAGATAAGCCTAAAAGATTGATAATTGTTCTTGTT
>JBIKQS010000258.1:0-4011 GCA_044349575.1 Crocinitomicaceae bacterium | reverse complement strand
ATCAAATATGAACGTTACATTTTTATTAAACGATGAATCTCGTTCAGCTGATTTTGATTTGATGTGGAAAGAAGCTGGAATTGTTGGCCTACCTGGTCATCGTTCTGTGGGTGGATACCGCGCATCAATGTACAATGCACTGCCCTTGGAAAGCGTTAAAGTTTTGGTTGATGTAATGAAAGAATTTGCAAGAAAAGGTTAATAAATATTGAAAATGAAGATTTTAGCAAACGATGGGATTTCCGATTTAGGAAAAGAATTATTAGAAAATGCAGGTTTTACTGTAATTACGGATAAAGTAAACCAAGAAGATTTAGCGGCTTTCATACAGACTAATGAAGTACCCATTTTATTGGTGCGGAGTGCAACTACTGCCCGAAAGGAATTAATTGATCTATGTCCAACATTAAAATTAATTGGACGTGGAGGTGTTGGAATGGATAATATCGATGTTGCTTACGCTCGTGACAGAGGTTTGAAAGTGATAAATACACCAGCTTCATCTTCTCAATCGGTAGCAGAATTAGTAATGGGGCAACTATTTTCGATTTCCCGTTTTTTAAACGATTCATTCAAAAATATCAGCACGAGTGATTTTTCGGTCCTGAAAAAGAATTATGCTAAAGGTGTTGAGCTCAGAGGAAAAACAATTGGAATTATTGGCTTTGGACGCATTGGTCAAAGCTTGGCTTCGTATGCTTTAGGGGCGGGCATGGATGTTATTGCGGTTGATCAATTTACGAATACAATTGGTGTTTTGGTTCCAATCGGAACAAATCAACAAGTGCCGGTTGAAATTACACCGACAAATGATTTAAATTCAGTTATTTCAAAAATGGATTATATTTCTATTCACGTTCCAAAACAAGCAGATGGAAGCGCTGTCCTCGGCGCAAAAGCATTTGAATTGATGAAAAAAGGTGTGAGGATTGTAAATGCAGCTCGTGGTGGTGTAGTTGATGAAAAAGAGTTAATTGATGCATTAAATTCTGGGAAAGTAGCTTTTGCAGGATTAGATGTATTTGAGAACGAGCCTAACCCGAATTCTGAATTACTTAATCATCCAAAAATTGCTTGTACACCTCATATCGGTGCTGCCACAGTTGAGGCACAAGACCGAATTGGTTCTGAATTGGCCGAGTTAATTATTAAAGAATTTGGAAAGCAAAATTGATATGAAGTTACTTGATGGTAAGGCTACAGCAGAGGCGATTCGTAAAGAATTAGCAGAAGCTGTAAAACTTCGCAAAAAGGAAGGAAAAAAAATCCCTCATCTCGCTGCTATACTTGTTGGAAATGATGGTGGCTCAATTACGTATGTTGGAGCGAAGGTTAAGGCTTGTAATCAGATTGGATTTGAAAGTACATTAATACAATACGACGAAAGTGTTTCCGAAGAGGTATTGATGAACAAAATCAAAACGCTAAATGAGGATAAAAGTATTGATGGTTTTATCGTTCAGCTGCCACTACCTAAACATATTGACGAACTTAAAGTAACATTAGCAATAGATCCCGCAAAAGATGTGGATGGTTTTCATCCTGTAAATTTGGGAAAAATGGTTCTAAATCTTCCAGGATTTCTACCGGCAACACCTGCCGGAATATTGGAATTATTGCGCAGAAACCAGATTGACACAGAAGGAAAAAACTGTGTCGTTATTGGAAGAAGTAATATTGTAGGAACCCCTCTAAGTATTTTATTAGGGAGAAATTCCAATCCTGGAAATTGTACGGTTACTTTAGCTCATTCGAAAACAAAAAATTTAAAAGAAATTTGCAAAAAAGCAGATATTTTGATTGCAGCTCTTGGCAAACCTGAATTTATCACTTCCGATATGGTAAAAGAAGGTGCTGTTGTGATTGATGTTGGGACAACACGAGTTACAGATAAAACAAAAACGAGAGGATGGAAATTAAGAGGAGATGTTAAATTTGATGAGGTTGCTGAAAAATGTTCATTCATCACACCTGTCCCTGGAGGAGTTGGACCGATGACCATTGCATCGTTGATGATTAATACCTTAAAAGCGCTTGAATTGCGTGGAAAATAAGCTCTTCGATGATTTTTTAGTCCAAAAAATTGAGTTAGAAGATACACATTTACTTTATTTCCCAAATTTTTTATCCTCAACGGAGGCGAATGATTGGTTTACTTTTCTATTGAACAAGGTGAATTTTCAAAAGGGTGAAATCACTTTGTTTGGTAAAACGTATGACAAACCACGTCTTGAGGCTTTTTACGCTGTGAATGAGTTGACTTATTCTTATTCTGGTAAGCAACTGAAAACGCAACCTCTCTTCACAGAATTAGAAGATTTAAAACAACGTGTTGAATCCGTTACCAAACTAGAGTTTAATGCTGTATTAATCAATTTATATCGAAATGGATGCGATAGCAACGGCTGGCATGCAGACAACGAAAAAGAACTAGGTTCAGATCCTTGCATTGGTTCATTAAGCCTAGGTACTGAACGTATCTTTGAGCTTAAACACAATATAACTAGCAAAAAAATAAAATTAAAACTTGAGCATGGTAGTTTATTATGCATGATGAAAGGGTGTCAAGAAAATTGGAAACATCAAATTCCGAAAGACAAGAATATTTCTACTTCACGAATAAATTTAACATTTCGAAAAATTTTTTAGTTTCCAGATTTCCTAAAATTAGGACCTTAAAAAACAATTTAAAATTGTATATTTGAATTAACAAATGCTAACTGTTAAAATATTATGAAAAAATTAAATTTTCTTATTACCGCTACAATCCTATTTGTTTCTATTCAAATCAGTGCTCAAATAAGTGTGGTAACTCAAAATACATCAGCTCCAACCTCTTGTGATGGTTCAGCTTGTTTAGATTCTGTTGCCGTAGGTAATGTAAATTCCACTTCTATTTATTGGGCAGGTGGGGGAGCTATTCTTCAGCAAGGTTCGTATTGTGTTGATAGTCTGTGTTCAGGTACATATACAGTAACATACATCGTGAATGGAAACTCAGTGACTTCAACATTTACGATTGGTTCAGGATCAGGAAATCCTTGCAATAGTTTAACCGCGAATGTTACAACTCAACCTGCGCAAACATCAACATCGTGTGATGGCAGTGCTACTTGTGTTGTTACAGGAGGAAACTCTCCTTATACATTTTTATGGTCAAACGGTTCAATTGCCCAGTCAACCAATTTCCTATGTTCTGGAATGAATATCTGTTGTTATATAACAGACATGAATGGTTGTGTTGTACAAGCATGTGATAGTGTTTCTTCTCAAAGTCAAAGCGCCAGTGGTGATACATTAATCATTTCAGGCAATAACTGTAATAATCCTTCTGGAAATATAGTAATGCAAATAGAAGATTGTACGTTTGATTTTAACGCGGTTGATACAGCCTATTTATCTACTGTTATTTTGGGAACTACTCCTATTGATTCTTCAACCGTTTTATGGATGTTTGTTGATACTAATGGGGTAAGCACAACCATTACATCTTATTCATCTGGTTTCAATACTTCTGGTTGCTATAATTTCACTCTAATTTTATTTTGTTCTCAAAAATCCTTGGATATAAAAACAATCATTGTTAATGGACAATACGATTACCAAAGTTCAGGAATTCCAACATTAACTAATTCGCTAAAACAAGTAAATAGAATTACAGATTTATCCGGACGAGAAGTATCTAATAATTACGAAAATGGAATTTTAATATATCATTTCACAGATGGCACTTTCGAAAAAGTGTTTATTTGGAAATAAAATGACAGAATCAAATATTCGGAATAAAATTGTTGATTAAACCAATTTAACTTTTTCTTTGAAAAATCAGGTGGTCTAGAAAAGTTCAAAGTGAAATACTTAATAATAAAACTTAAAACAAAGTACACATCATACTGAGGTGAAACTAATAAAATCTAAACCTTTTATTTTCTTGTATTCACAGTTTTATTATTAATTCAATCATTGTTTTCCATAACTTAATTCATACTTTCCTATTCGTAATTCCATCCA
>JBIKQS010000257.1:0-4028 GCA_044349575.1 Crocinitomicaceae bacterium | reverse complement strand
TGTAAAATCCCCCACTTGATTTATTGATTTTTAAAAAATAAATCGAGTGATAAATTGGCTAAACATAATTTCATAAATAAATGATATTCAGCAGTTTAAATTAAAAAATAGAGAAAAGAATAATTTATATTAATATGTATTATAGAAAATATATATAAAAATATATGAAAAATGAAATTCAACTTTGTTAAAAAAAATAGAAATGACAACAATAACAGTAGCTAAAGGTGATGGTATAGGTCCAGAAATCATGGATGCCACATTAAAAATTCTTCATGCAGCAGGTGCTCAAATTAATGTTGAAGAGATTGAGGTTGGTGAAAAGGTGTATCTCTCGGGTAATACTTCCGGTATTGCACAAGAAAGTTGGGATATCATTCGTAAAAACAAGGTTTTTTTGAAGGCTCCAATTACCACTCCTCAAGGTGGAGGTTACAAAAGTTTAAACGTAACTACCCGCAAATTTTTGGGTTTGTACTCCAATGTAAGACCGTGTAAAAGTTTACATCCATTTGTGGAAACAAAGCACCCAATTATGGATGTTGTTATTGTGCGTGAAAATGAAGAAGATCTTTACGCGGGTATTGAACACCAGCAAACAGATGAGGTGATTCAGTGTTTGAAACTGATTAGTCGTCCAGGATGTGAAAAAATCGTTCGATATGCCTTTGAATATGCAAAACAACAAAACCGAAAAAAGGTAACTTGTTTTACAAAGGATAACATAATGAAACAAACGGATGGATTATTCCATAAAGTATTTGATGAGATAGCGGCAGAATATCCGGAAATTGAGAATGAACATTGGATAATTGATATTGGTGCAGCAAAATTAGCTGATACACCCGAAGCATTTGATGTAATTGTAATGCCAAATTTATACGGAGATGTTTTAAGTGATGTTGCGGCACAAATTACGGGTTCTGTTGGATTAGCAGGTTCAGCAAATATCGGTGAAGAATGCGCAATGTTTGAAGCAATACATGGTTCAGCGCCACGTCGTGCAGGTCAAAATGTCGCTAATCCATCTGGATTATTACAAGGTGCAATAATGATGCTTAACCATATAGGTCAACCTGATGTTGCAGAAAAAGTGCAAAATGCATGGCTATCTACACTTGAGGAAGGAATTCATACCTATGATATCTACAAAGAAGGTGTTAGCAAGACAAAAGTAGGGACGAATGAATTTGCCGATGCAATAATTGCCAATTTGGGTAAAATTCCCAAACATCTAACCCCCGTAAAATATGATGCTGAATACCAGATGGTTTTACCGAAATATACGCGAAAAAAAGCGGGAGTAAAAGAATTAGAAGGAGTAGATGTTTTTGTTCATTGGAGCGGTGAAAACCCAAATGAATTAGCTGAAATTGTTTCAAAAATTACCGTAGATAATCTTAAATTATCAATGATTACAAACCGCGGAATCAAGGTTTGGCCTGATGGATTTAAGGAAACTTTTTGCACGGACCATTGGCGTTGTCGCTATAAACCAGTATCGGGCGATTCAATAGAAAAAGAGCAAATAATTGAAGTTTTACAGAATGCTATTAAACAAGGCGTTGATGTAGTAAAAACCGAAAACTTATACCGATTTGATGGTGTTTCTGCCTATTCACTTGGTCAAGGACAATAACCAAAATGATTGAGCATTTAGTGCATGCAAGACGTTTAGTAAGGGGAATAGTGATATCAAAGTCATTCAAATTGGTGGGGCATTTTGTCACTATTCTCACTGCAATTTTTTGTGCATTCATTTTTACAAATCAACTGCTTTATAATTATTTTTTTACTGCTGTAGCAATCTTATCTACGCTATCATTGATAAAACTTTTAAAGTAAAAACATATGGAAACCAATTTAAATCTATCGCTTATTAATGGGTTTTATTCTCCAGAAGAGGCTAAAGAAATCCTAATGAATGTTTTTGCGAGTAAAATTCAATTTCACGAACTTAAAAACCTGCGTTCTATGGTTACAAGAGATTGTGAAGACGATACTTCAACTTTAAGAGTTACACAGTTAAAAAAAGCTGTTGAAGAATTGAATGAATTGCTAAAAAAGGCAAATGAGAACAATTTAGAATTATCAATTCAGTCTTCGATAGAAATTACTTTGCGTAAATCTGAGAAGATAGAAGTAGCATAAAAATAGTGGCATGAATTACGAACTTTTACTTGAAAATGTAACGAACCCCGCGCTATTATTTTTTGCACTTGGAATTCTTGCAGTAAAGTTGAAAAGTGATTTGGAGATCCCTCCAACTTCGTCTAAATTTATATCACTGTATTTATTATTTGCCATTGGATTTAAAGGAGGACAAGAGTTGGCGCACAGCGAATTCTCTACTGAAATTGTTTTAACCATTTTATTTGCAATTTTAAGCTCAATTCTTATCCCAATTTATGTATTTTTTTTAATCAAAAAACGATTGGGAATTGAAAATGCTGGAGCAATTGCAGCTTCGTATGGTTCGGTTAGTGCCGTTACTTTTGTTACTGCCTTAAATTTTTTAGAAATACATAATATTCAATATAACGGACATATGGTAGCGGTAATGGCATTGATGGAGGCTCCAGCTATTATCGTTGGGGTTATATTGATTCGTACGTTTAGTCAAAAATCCATTGAAAATCAAAATTTAAAATCATTGATTATTCATTCAATTACAAATAGTAGCGTTTTGTTAATTTTAGGAAGTGTTCTAATTGGATATTTGGCAAACGATAAGGCTGCTGAAGGAATAAAGCCATTTACCAATGATTTATTTAAAGGTTTCTTAATTATTTTTCTATTAGATATGGGGGTAAATAGTGCACGAAATTTAAATGATTTTTTCAAAAATGGTTGGTTTGTTGTATTTATTGCAGCAATTTTACCTTTAATTAATGGCTGTGTGGTAGCATATCTTGCACCTTTGGTAACCGCTTCTATAGGTAATCAATTTATTTTGGCAATTCTTGCGGCAAGTGCATCCTATATTGCGGTTCCTGCAGCAATGAAAATTTCTGTTCCCAAGGCAAATCCGAGTATCTTTTTACCAATGGCACTCGGTATAACCTTCCCAATAAACATTACAATAGGAATTCCTATATACTATTTTATAGTAAGTAGTAATTAAAAAACAATTCACGCTTAATTTTAACTTCGCGGAAGAGTTAGTTCCGCGAAAGTATGAGAAATTAAGTCAATTTTACTATTGCTTAATCAGTTTTTTCCACGCAATTGAATTAGTAGATTCCAATTTCAGTTCGTAAACTCCAATAACCAATTTCGAAACATCAATAGTATATACGCTACTTGAGTTAGTATTTGAATAAACAAGTTTACCATTTGAATCATATAGGTACACGTTTTTGATTTCTTGATTAGATTCGATAGTAATAACATCAGAACTTGGATTTGGATATATGTTTATAACTAAATCAGTTAATTGTTCAATTGAAGCGCATGGGTCACTTGTTATTTGAATAACATCACTAGCTGTACATCCATTTGAATTTGAAACATTTACCGTGTATATTCCACCTGTTGCTATCGAAATAGACTGAGATTGTTCACCTGTGCTCCATGTAAATTGATTGTTTGCACCTGAAGTTGATGCAGTTAATACAAATGGAAAATCAGCTTCACAAAGCGTTGTATCAGCACCTAAACTTACTGTTGGACTAGGCGAAACCGTTACTATTCCGGCTGCTGTAGCTGGTGTACAACCTGAAAGTGTATAAGTTACACTATAGGTAGTTGTTGTTACAGGATTAACCGTGATACTTTGTGTTGTTGCTTGATTGCTCCATAAATAAGTCCCACCTGTTGCGCTTGGTGTGGCTGTTAAGGTCGCTGTATTACCTGCACAAATTGTTGCATTATTTATAGAAACAGTTGGTGTTTGATTCACAACCACTTGAGCAGTAGTTGTTGCAGATGTACATCCGTTAACTACATAGCTCACTGTGTAATTTGTTGTTACTGTTGGTGAAACCGTAATTGAATTTCCTGTAGCTCCAGTTGACCATGTAAATACT
>JBIKQS010000256.1:0-4051 GCA_044349575.1 Crocinitomicaceae bacterium | reverse complement strand
ATCAATTTCCGATTCCATGTACCTTATTTTTGATACCGAAACAACAGGGCTTCCACGCAACTTTAATGCGCCAATAACAGATACAGCAAATTGGCCACGGGTTGTTCAGATTGCATGGCAATTGCACGATGAACTTGGTAATCTCATTGACCACAAAGACTTTTTGGTTCGGCCGGATGGGTACAACGTCCCGTATGACGCCGAAAAAGTTCATGGAATTTCAACGGAATTAGCCACGCTTTGCGGTGATTCCATGGAAGATGTTCTTTTCTTGTTTTCAAAAGCGCTCGAAAAAACAAAAATACTTGTTGGGCAAAACCTAAACTTCGACCTGAATGTCGTTGGTTGTGAGTTCGTTCGTTTAGGACAAGAATCCCCTCTTTCAAAATTCCCGGTTTTAGATACGTGTACCGAACTTACAGCTACTTTGTGTAAACTACCTGGAGGTAAAAGCGGCAAATTTAAGTTGCCTACACTTACTGAGTTGCACAGTCATTTATTTGGTGTTCCATTCAACGAGGCTCACAATGCGACCGCCGATGTTGAAGCAACCACGCGTTGTTTTCTTGAATTGGTTCGTTTGGGACATTACAGCACGCAAGAATTGCTGCAAGAATCTGATTTTCTCAATCGATTCAGAGATACAAACGCTGCGGGAATACCTAGTTTTGGAATTGAACACGTTAACCTAAAAGCAGAGTCAGAAAAACTGCGTGAAAAGAGTAAAGGCTCAAAGCCGACTGAACCTGTTAAACCAATCTCTGAAGATATCAGAGAAACTCCATTCGCTCATTTGCATGTTCATTCCCAATATTCAATCCTTCAATCAACCGTTGAAATTCAAAAGTTAGTTGATAAAGCTGTTGAATTGGATATGCCTGCCGTCGCGCTAACTGACACAGGTAATATGATGGCTGCATTTCATTTTGAAAAAGCTGTTTCGGGATACAATAAAAAGCTAAAAGAAAAACGAAAAGAGGCGGAAGAAAAAGGCGAACCGTTTGACAAAAAAGACCTGATTCCCATTATTGGTTGTGAATTCAATGTTTGTCAAAACCTGAAAGATAAAACGCAAAAAGACAATGGATACCAAGTTGTGTTTTTGGCAAAAAATAAAAATGGGTATCAAAACCTGATCAAACTCGCATCAATAGCCTACACCGAAGGAATGTATTACGTTCCACGGATAGACAAAGAGGTTATCCAAAAATACAAGGAAGACATTATTGTCTTGTCGGGAAATATGTACGGCGAGATTTCCAGTTTGATTTTAAATGTGGGAGAAACACAAGCGGAACAAGCTTTATTGTGGTGGAAATCTATTTTCGGATCCGACTTTTACCTAGAAATCATGCGACACGATATTGATGTTGAAAATCGCGTGAATGAGACGTTAGTTGAGTTTTCATCCAAACACAATGTTCAGCTTGTTGCGTCAAACAATATTTATTACCTGAACAAAGAGGATGCTGATTCACACGATGTGTTATTGTGCGTAAAGGATGGAGAATTGGTTTCTACACCAAAAGGAAAGGGACGTGGCTTTCGCTATGGACTTGAAAATAATGAATATTATTTCAAGTCATCCGAGGAAATGAAACAGCTTTTTGCTGATTTACCACAAGCGATTACATCCATTTCTGGAATTATTGACAAATGCGAACCCTACACACTAGCTCGTGAAGTTCTACTTCCAGCTTTTGATATACCGGAAGAATTTGTAGATCCCCAGGATTTGGTGGATGGAGAAAAAAGAGGAGAAAACAATTATTTACGGTTTTTGACCTACGAAGGTGCCAAAGAAAGATATGGTGAAATAACTCCTGAAATTGATGAGCGCATTGATTTTGAATTAAAAACCATCGAAAAGACAGGTTATCCTGGTTATTTCCTCATTGTTCAAGATTTTTGTAGTGCTGCTCGCGAAATGGGCGTTTCTGTAGGTCCTGGTCGTGGTTCTGCCGCGGGATCGGTTGTAGCTTATTGCACAGGAATTACGAATGTTGATCCTATTGAGTACGATCTCCTTTTTGAGCGTTTTTTGAATCCGGATCGAATTTCCATGCCCGATATTGATATTGATTTTGACGACGAGGGCAGGGGTAAGGTTATCGATTACGTAATCAATAAATACGGGGCAAATCAAGTGGCACAAATTGTTACCTATGGTACAATGGCCGCAAAATCTGCCATTCGCGATACAGCTCGTGTGATGGATTTACCGTTGCAAGATGCCGATCGTTTGGCGAAACTTGTTCCTGATATATCCTTGAAAAAATTATTTTCGTTCACAGATTTAGAATTGGCTGATAAGTTCAAATTAAGCCAAGATGATTTAAACTCTGCCCGGGAATTGCGAAAAATTGCAGAAGGTAATGATCTTTTGGCGGCAGTTCTGAAAAGGGCAAAAGACATTGAAGGATCTGTAAGAAATACCGGAATTCACGCGTGTGGTGTGATTATTACACCAGATGATTTAACGAATTTCGTTCCGGTGGCAACGGCCAAAGATTCCGTAATGGTTTGTACGCAATACGATAACTCGGTTGCAGAATCAGCAGGCCTACTGAAAATGGATTTCTTGGGACTAAAGACCCTTACATTAATAAAATATGCAGTTCGGTTTGTTAAGGAAATACGTGGGATTGACCTCGATCCAGACAAATTTCCGGTGGATGACCTCAAAACCTATGAGTTATTCCAGCGTGGAGAAACGGTTGGTATATTTCAATACGAATCTCCGGGAATGCAGAAATACATGCGAGAACTCAAACCTACCGAGTTTGCCGATCTCATTGCCATGAATGCCTTGTATCGTCCGGGACCATTAGAGTATATACCCGCATTTATCAAGCGAAAACATGGACTTGAACCTATCGTTTATGATTTAGATGATTGTGAAGAATACCTAAAGGAAACATACGGAATTACTGTTTATCAAGAGCAGGTGATGTTACTTTCTCAAAAATTGGCGGGTTTTACCAAAGGTGAGGCGGATACCTTGAGAAAAGCAATGGGTAAAAAAGACCGTCCTACGCTGGATAAAATGAAGCCGTCGTTTTTAGAGAAAGGACAGGATAAAGGGCACGATAAAGAAAAATTAGAAAAGATTTGGCGCGATTGGGAGGCGTTTGCTTCTTATGCGTTCAATAAATCACACTCAACGTGCTATGCATGGGTGGCTTATCAAACTGCCTATCTGAAAGCAAATTATCCTGCTGAATATATGGCTTCGGTTTTGAGTAATAACATGAATGATATCAAACAAGTTTCATTCTTCATGGAAGAATGCCGGAGAATGGGCTTGAATGTATTGGGGCCAGATGTGAATGAATCAAATTACACCTTTACAGTAAATAAAGAGGGAGCAATTCGATTTGGTCTTGGCGCAATTAAAGGCCTTGGCTTGGCACCAATAGAAGCCTTAGTCGAGGAAAGAACCAAAAATGGAGCATTTAGATCAGTATTCGACATAACCAAACGCTGCAACTTGAGGTTAATGAACAAGAGAGCACTCGAAAGTTTAGTTTTTGGCGGAGCACTTGATTCTTTTCAAAATGCACATCGAGCTCAATACTTCGTTGAAGATCAATCGGGAAGAACTTTTTTAGAGAATGCTTTGCGCTTTGGCTCAAGTTTCCAAGGTGAAAAAGATACGGATCAAATTTCCCTATTTGGTGAAGGAGGATCTGTTCAACTACCAGAACCAATTATTCCAAAAGCAGAAGAATGGAGTTCCTTGTTAAAGTTGAATAAAGAAAAAGAAGTTGTTGGAATTTTTATTTCCGGACATCCACTTGATGACTATAAATTAGTAATTGATTCTTTTTGTACTGGTAATGTTGCCATGTTGAATGATCCGGAAGGATATAGAGGAAAGGATATTGTAATTGCGACAATTATAACAGATTGTGAAGAAAGATTGACAAAAAGAGGAGAAAAATTTGGATCCCTGTCCATCGAAGATTATTACGATTCACATAAATTATTTCTTTTTGGAGAATCTTATTTGAAAAACAGCATTTATTTTAAACCGGGAATTTTTGTTGCC
>JBIKQS010000255.1:0-4066 GCA_044349575.1 Crocinitomicaceae bacterium | reverse complement strand
TCTAGTTGGTCCATTATAGATATTGGTTACTTTTGTTTGTGGTTTTACCGTTCGAAATTATAAAATATTACTTAGTTGCCAAAGGAAGACATGGAATTCATTCACCTTTCGCCTATGATTTTATCGATAAATGCTTAACTATAAAGTTAGACAATGAATTTATTTCAAAAAGAGATGCATTGTATTTCGAGATGGCGGATTCAACCAAAGTTATAACTGTTCAGGATTTTGGCGCTGGGTCTAAAAAAATGGGAAAACAAAGAAATGTTTCTTCGATTTTTAAAAATAGTTCTTCCAAAGGTAAATATGCTGATTTACTTTATAGAATAAGTAAGTTTTACAAACCAAATCACATATTAGAATTAGGTACATCGCTTGGAATTGGAACATTGCATCTGCAAGCTGGACATAATGATAGTTCAATAACTACTGTTGAAGCTTGCGAGGAAACGTTAGCTATTGCCCAAGCTAACTTTAGACAATTCAATGTTGAAATACAAACTAAATTAGACAAATTTGAATCCTATATTTCTTCATTAAATGAGGAAAAATTTGACTTGATATACATTGACGGACATCATGATGGAATGGCACTCATGAAATATGTGGAAAATTTACTCCCTCACATGCACAACGATACACTTTTACTTTTGGATGATATAAGATGGAGTAATTCAATGATTCAGGCTTGGAAACAACTAGCTAAATCAGACAAGTTTAACGTTTCAATAGATTTATGTCGCATGGGAATTTTAACACCCAGAAATCAGCAATCCAAACAACACTTTGTTTTTCGCTATTAACGATTCACCTGATCTTCAAACCAATGCTTTAAACGTAATTTGGAATTGGCTCGAATGTCTTCCCAAAATAGATTAACATCACCCAAATGATAATCGTCCATTCTTGCTGCTAAATATTTATATGGGAAATTGGGAGTCGTTATCCAAATAGCCCCATCAATCAGTGTTGTTGCAAAACTATTGCGATACATCTTACTATTCCAAAATAAGAAACCTTTATGTTTGTTTTTTTCAGCATATTGACTCATGTCCCATGTTATAGGATTTATAACTAATTTCCCTTTATACCATCTTTCATATTTATCTTTATTTATTCGTTTTTTGAAGGTGTTCCACGTTACAAAACCATAATTTTCAGAAGGATTTTTCATCAAATTTAGAGAGGAAAACATTGTCCCTTCGATTCCTATTCCAGGAATGTATGCAGCGACTAATTGTTTTTGGAGAGGGGTTCCATCAAAAAAATCTTTTAAGAGCAAAGATAAATGTGTTGATCCTTGACTATGTCCTGCCAAAATTATGGGTCTTCCTTGATTGAAGTTTTTAAGATAATAACTAAATGCTTCTTTTATATCTGAATATGCAAAAAGAAGAGCCTCTTTCCCCCCTTGATTGATCAAATTATATGACCGAATATGCGCCTGTCTGTAAAATGGAACAAATAATCGTCCACTTTCCGCCCAAGCGGAAGCCTGAAATTTAACAGCTTGATTAATAACTTTGGTACGTTGTTCACTTTGGTCAATTTGAATATTCCAATTCGTATCTTTTTTGTCCATAAACAAGGTGGGATAAACATAAAAAACATCTGCTTTTTTTATCCAAGATGAATCATTAATGTAATTTTTCAACTGATCATTGGTGAAACTGGGGAGAACCGCCCAACTTTTTGCATCTGCGTAATCTATTTGTTGTGAGTGAGTAAAAAAGCTATTAATACTTAACAATAAAATTATAATCTGTAATTTCGCCTCGGCTTTCATTTATAGGGATTTAATGACAAACAAAATTAATATACAACAATCGATTTTATGTGTCTTTTCAATTATATTTCTTGCATTATATTCATTTTCTAGTTTTGCAGAGGATACAATTAAACCAAAAAATGATTCCCTGAAAATTGATAAAGCTTGGAAGTTCAAGTTCATTTATCAGTTGAATGGCACCCAATCTTCTTTTGTTAATTGGAATGCCGGTGGGCGCAATAATCTTTCTTTGATTGGAACGATTAGTACGGGAAACTATTATTCAAAAGGTGATTCAAAATGGTCTACTGATTTAATATTGGCCTTAGGTGGAATAAGATATTTTGATAATCTTGTGGGAAATTCACTGCAAAAAACAGATGATAAAATAGACTTTAGTAGCATCTATGGACAAAAAGTAGCCAAGTATTTTTTCTTTTCTTTAAATACCGGCTTTAGAACCCAATTTCTGGATGGTTTTAACTTACCTAATGATTCGATACGAGTATCTACTTTTTTAGCACCTGCCTACATAAATTTAGCTTTTGGAATGGATTATATTCGGAATGAAAACTTCTCCATTTTTGCTTCTCCATTTGCATTTAAAGGCACTATAGTTGGAGATCAAACCTTAGCCAATGCTGGTGCCTTTGGAGTGGACAAGGCCATACTTGATGCGCAAGGCAACATGATTTCAAAAGGAAGAAATTTCAGGGAAGAGTACGGAGCATATTTAAAAATGAAATGGAATAAAAGTTTAATGAAAAATATTGACTTGAAATCTCGATTGGAATTATTTAGCAACTACACAGACGATCCTCAAAATATTGATATCAATGCGGAGGTCTTGTTGTTGTTTAAAGTAAACAAATTATTTTCAGCTACTACGCAATTCAATCTAATCTATGATGACGATATAAAGATTAAAGATCGCTTTGGAAAAACAGGACCCAGAACACAATTGAAATCAGTTCTTGGAATTGGATTATATTACAAAATGGAAAATCGTTGAACCATAGTTAAAATGGAATGTTACTTTTGTAACGTAAAACATTAACAAAATAATTAATTTTACCTAAAATCAATAGTATGAATACACCAGAAAGAATAAAATGCTTAATCATTGGGTCGGGACCTGCAGGATATACGGCTGCCATTTATGCAGCAAGAGCGGACATGAAACCCGTTTTATACCAAGGAATGCAACCAGGAGGACAACTAACAACAACGAATGAAGTTGAAAATTTCCCAGGTTATCCTCAAGGAATTTCTGGTCCTGAAATGATGGTTGAATTGGAAGCGCAAGCCAAAAGATTTGAAACTGATATTCGATTTGGATTTATTACAAAAGTTGATTTCACGGGTCCCTTGCACAAATGTTGGACAGAGGATGGTCATGAAATTCATGCAGATACGATAATTATTTCGACTGGAGCTTCTGCTAAATATTTAGGCTTACCAAGTGAGCAAAAATACTTGGAATTAGGTGGAGGTGTTTCTGCTTGTGCCGTTTGTGATGGTTTCTTTTACCGAGGTCAAGAAGTAGTAATTGTTGGAGCTGGAGATTCAGCTTGTGAAGAGGCACATTATCTTTCAAAACTATGTACTAAAGTAACCATGCTCGTAAGAAAAAATGAATTTCGAGCTTCTAAAATTATGGCTGATCGTGTTAAAAATACGCCAAACATTGAAATATTATTCAATACTGAAACCGATGAGGTACTAGGTGATGGTGCTGGAGTTACAGGTGTTCGCGCAAAAAATTCAATAACCGGAGAAATGACAGAAATAGGATGTAAAGGTTTCTTCGTGGCTATTGGACACCAGCCAAATACAGCTATTTTTAAAGATTTCATAAATTTAGATGAAACTGGTTACATCAAATATGAACAAGCCGGAACCTCTAGAACCAATGTTCCTGGTGTTTTTGTGGCAGGAGATGCAGCAGATAAAACCTATAGACAGGCGATTACAGCGGCAGGAACCGGTTGCATAGCAGCATTGGATGCTGAAAGATATTTAGCTGCCTTAGGTCATTAATAAGATTCAAATAATGGAAAATCAAGAAAATCAAATGAATATAGAACTTTCCGAGGACGTTGCCTTGGGAGTCTATTCAAACCTAGCAATAATAACACATTCACCAGCTGAGGTAGTTTGTGATTTTATTCAAATTATGCCTGGGATGCCTAAAGGGAAGGTGCGATCAAGAGTTATTATGACTCCTGAAAATGCTAAACGTTTTCTTCAGGCTCTTGCTGATAATATTGAAAAATACGAAGAAAACTTTGGTAGAAT
>JBIKQS010000252.1:0-4074 GCA_044349575.1 Crocinitomicaceae bacterium | reverse complement strand
TAGTCGTTGCCTTTGCTGCAAGCTCTAATTTATTAATTAACGGTTTCCAATCATATCTTTCTCTATAACTTATCTTAAATTTTGACCTACTCGAATCAGCGGTTGAGATAAAAAACTGATAATCGTAAAATTGATAACTCCTTGCATCCAATTGATTTGATTTAAATGTATTAAATTCATGATCATCAATGAAACCAATTTGTAATTTCTTGATTTGTTTTGAGATTTGTGCACGATGACGAATGAATTCATTTTTAAGTTGTGTATTGGAACTTAAATAACTGGCATCCCAAACTACCTTCCACCCTTTTTCGTTCCAATTGCAAGCTGAAAAAAGTCTATTACCTGTGAAATCTTTTCCAATCGTATAATTTTGAAAATCCAAAGATAATTTCCCGACATTGAGCTTATTAATGGAATTTTCAATTTGAATTATTGACTGATTTCCTAAATATTTCATGTTTCGTGTATTCCAATCTCTGTCAAACTCAACCGCTCTAAATTGCTCAATAGGCGCAAATGTTTGATTGATAAACTCATATTTAACGTTGTTTTGAAAAAACAGTAAACGAGAGGAATCTCGCACCAGTTTAAATTTATTCTCCCAATTCAACATGGCACCAAAACCAAGATTATCCTCATTTCCAATTTTTGAAAAGGTGTTCTTATCTTCATTTGACAATGCCAGTTCAGTTTTTAACGTAGAATTTTTTGAGAGCGAACAACTAATTCCAGTAGAAACAAATTGTTTTTTCTTGGGTGTTGCTATCAATCTAGCAGGAGAATAATTTCCTTGCTGTACACCATTAACTGGTGCAACCCATTTGTAAATTTTACCCAATGCTATTTGCTGATCCAATATATAATCTCCTTGATTTAAAGATACTTGAATAAAAAAAGCATTGTATTTCGCGGAATCAGGATTATTGGTAAAAACAAGAATAGAATCAAATCCCAAACTGTCGATAAGTTTGTATTGAATTTGATTGGGAAAATACCCAACGGAATCTATACTCGATATTCGAGCAAGCTGCAAACTATCGCCTATTGATGAAAGATATCCTTTCTGTTGATTATCCAATTTTTGTTGTAAAGATTGATTTTTAGCATCCTGTTCCGAATAAGCATTAAACCAAAACCGCATTTTTTTAGATTCAAAACTTGTTGCTGATTGTACCAATGACCTGGCATAATTTTGATCCGAATATTGAAATTCTGCAACGATGCGAGAATCCTTGGTAATCAAATTTCTAGAGGTAAAGATAACCTCAGAAGTATTATAATCAACGGTATAATCAAATTCTTGACCTCTTTCAAGTAAGCGACCATCGATGTAAATCCTTTCTGTTCCTGCCAAAATGACTATAAACGGTTCATTTTCAGACCCACGCAATCGATATGGCCCTTGATTGGATTCTATCCCTTGAATTATTTGCCGATTGAACTTACCTTTGGATAATGCTCCGCTTACTTGTGTTTTCCATAGACCACCCTGCTTATTTTTAAACTGATAGGTAGAAGTTAACCCCTGAGCTCGTTTCTTGTAAGTTAAAAAATAACCTTCGGGTTTGCTAAGCCAAAAATCTCCAGCAATTAATTTTAAATTATCGTTGTAAATCTGAATAAACAATTGATCAAATTCTTGTAGTTTATTGGTTGTTCCATCTGGTTGAATGGGGATATTAGCATCTGAAATCGAAGCTAATATTTTTAGTTGTGGGGAAATCTGTCCGGATAATTCCAGATTTAATGACGAGTTTATACCTAAGTCTTGATTGTTTCCAAATGAAACCCCTCTAGAAATACTACCTTGCTTAGAAATTTCAGATCCGCCAAAAATATCATCCACAGAATAGGTTTGAGAAATCAAGAATTTTTCACGATCGTCCTCTAACCCATTAAAAATAATAGATTCATTCCGCAATTGATACGGTTGTGAGATATTAAAATTAAATACACGATAAGAAAGTAGAAGTGTGTCACAAAAATCACCTTTCAAGGTAACCGTTGCTGCAGCAAAATCAAGCTCGTATTGAGCACTATCTAATTCTTGACCAGAACAATAAATTCTAAAAGATGATGGATAAATACTTAAGGTATCAACTTGTATTTTTTTTTCACTTGAAACAATTTGCTTTTGCCGAAATGAATTTAATTGGCCATATGCGCAAAATGACATTGAAAATAATATGAAAAGTAAAAATTTAAGAAACATATAACGCAAAATCCATAATTTAGAAACAGAAAAAAGTATAGTTTATTTTACGTTGAATATCATGGTAAAATGAATTTTCATTAAATTTACTAATCTAATTAACATCTCATGAAAAAAGGAATGATTCTTTACTCTATTGGCGTTATTACAATTATGTCAATTTTTAGTTTCACCTATAAAAGTACTGCCTATAAGTGTATTAAATTAACATGTGGCAATAAGGTGTCCTATAAGCTAATTTCGGGTGAAAATGAAGCGGAAATTGTAAGTAAAATCAAAACAGATTATCCTTCTTGCAAGTTTGAATATGTGAGTTCAAGAAAATGTAAAAATCCATAATTATCATTTCTAGAATTACCTTCCTTATTTTCTGCTTGTTTGCGCCTTTGTTACATGTAAAGGCACACGAGTATTATTTTGCCTTTGCAGAGGTAGATTACAATGAAAAAACCGCAAAAATAGAGGCCACTCTTACACTATCTGCACATGATTTTGAAGCCTCACTACAAAAAGATAATGTTATAAAAAACTCAATTGACAAAGCATTCTTGGACTCAATAGAATTTTTAAAAATTGAGAAGGAATTAAATAACTCTTTCAGCTTTTCTTCAGAAGAAAAACCACAAGAAACCAAGTGGATTTCTTCATTTAAAATTGAGGGCTTTCAAAAATTATTAAATGGAAATTTAGAAATTTACCTTTCTTGTGATATCCAAAACTCTATTTCTACGTTAACTGTTCAATTTAATTTAATGATGGATCATTTTCCAGATCAACAAAATAAAATCACCTTTATTCGAAAACGGAAAAAATCAACGTTAAATTTCACCCTAGCCAATCAAATTCAAAAAATCAATTTGTAAAATCCATGAAAAATTTATTGTTTTTATTTATCACACTTGTTGTTAGCTATTCAGCATTTTCTCAAAAGAAATTTGCGCAATTGGATCTAGAATTACCAACTCCAAATGATTACCGAACTGCTTCAGGAGCACCCGGTCATGGTTATTATCAGCAAAAAGCAGATTATAAAATGAATCTAACAATTGATGATGCAACCCAAAAATTATATGGCGTTGAGACTATTACCTACACAAATAATTCTCCAGACCAACTCTCGTATTTATGGTTGCAACTTGATCAAAATATTTATAGCCAAGATTCTGATTCAAAAGTAATTGAAATAGAAAAAATGGAGGATTTTAAATCCATAGGAGACATTAAAAAGAAATTTTTCTTTTACGACGGTGGATTTAAGATAGAGGAAATTAAAAATATGAGTGGTGGTAAAATGAAGTATTTCATCAATAAAACCATGATGAGAATAGATTTAGACAAACCCTTATTACCAAAAACAAGCATTTCTTTTCAAATTAAATGGTGGTACAACATTAACGACAGAATGCAGGTTGGCGGGAGATCAGGCTATGAATATTTTGAAAAAGACAAAAACTATTTATATACTATTGCTCAGCACTTCCCAAGAATGTGTGTTTATAATGACGTAACCGGCTGGCAAAACAAACAATTTTTAGGTAGAGGGGAATTCACTCTACCCTTTGGCGATTATGAGGTTTCAATTACCGTTCCTTCGGATCACATTGTAGCAGCGACTGGAGAATGTCAAAATCTATCTGAAGTCCTTACATCTGAAGAGAAGAAACGACTAGAATTAGCCAGAAAATCTGATTCCCCTGTGATAATCGTTACCCAAAAGGAGGCGGAAGAAAAAGAAAAATCAAAATTAACTTCGACGAAAACATGGATTTTTAAAGCGAAAAATGTACGTGATTTTGCTTTTGCAACATCAAGAAAATTTATTTGGGATGCTCAGAATCAAAAAGTAGGAAATCAGAATG
>JBIKQS010000253.1:0-4074 GCA_044349575.1 Crocinitomicaceae bacterium | reverse complement strand
CCCTAATTCTTTTCGCACATATTCCAATTCAATAATAGCCTCATTTACAATAAACTGAACTGGTTCTCTTTCCAATTTCAATTGCCACTCTTGATATTTTTCGAAAATTGGCTTTGGACAAGCACCAAATGAACCGAAATTTAAAAAGGTAATATTCGGATTTAGTAGAAATAGCTCCTTGTAATTATTCATCTGAAAATTAAGAAATTGCTCTTCGAATCAAATAAAACAAAGGAAAACCCGAAATGAATAGAACGGCTCCCCACCCAAATGCTTCTTGATTTGAAACAAATACACTTATATTAACCAATGTGTAGACCAATATATACAGTCCAGGAATCCAGGGATAAAATTTCAATTTAAAAATTTGCCCTTCTTCACTTTTATGTTGTTTCGATCTTCTTCGCAAAATAAATATAGCACCTGCCGCAGCAATTAAACTTATACTGTCAAAAAACATGACGTATTGAAGAATTTTTTCAAAAGATTGCGTATAAAACAAGGTAAGGAATATAAATGCACAAAAGACTATTACGCCTATTTGTTGGACTTGTGTTTTTGGATTTACGCGCATAAAAACCTTTGGAAGTACTTTATCTTCAGCCATTGCAAAATAGACTCGTGGATTACTCAAAATGGAAACATTTACATAGGCCATTACAGCAAAAAACATTACGACAGATAAAAACACGGATGCTGTTTTACCAAAGAGAACAGAAATCATATCAGATGCCAAAGTCTTTGTTGAAGCTAATTTATCAAACCCAAGTACCGAAAAATAACTAAAATTTACGGTTAAATACAGCACTAATATTATGGCTATTCCAATGAAAATGGATTTGGGTAATGTTCTAGATGGATTAGCTATATCACTGCCGAAGTTGATGGTGTGCTGATACCCTCCATATGTAAAGAAAACAGGGATAAAACACATGATAAACGCCTTTAACGGATCTGACTCAACAGGTAATGGTTTTGAGATTGTTGTTGTTGATTCCTCACCAAAAACGACGAACATACAACTAATCAAAACGAGAATTAATCCAATTTTAATGATCATCAATCCATTTAAAACCATGGCGCTAATCTTTATACCTAACAAGTTAATTATCAGTAAAATAAAAACAGTCCCGATGGTCACAATCAGAGTAGCTAAGGATTCCTCTGTTCCCGGAAGAAGCAAAGGAGCAATGTAGGCAGACCCCATGATTGCCACAGCTGCCGTAGATGCCGCATTTGAAATTACCGTAATCCAATTCACCATAAAAGCAAAAACCGGGTTGTAACAAATTGAAAATAATTTATAGAATCCACCGGCTGTTGGAATTCGTGAACCAATTTCAGCAAAAGTTAATGCGCCGAATAAACTGATTATGGCTCCGACAATCCAGGCTAAAAAGAAAATTTCAGGTGTTCCAGCCTTGGAAGCAACTTCGGATGGAGTTCTAAAAATACCCATTCCAATAACAAGACTAATAACTATGATACTTAAATCAAAAACACCTAATTTAGGTTTAATAGATTGTTGTGTAACCATTTATTTTTTTACTATTTATTCAGGACTACTTGCGAATATAACCATAAATTCTTGTGGCATGTCGTTTGTAAACACAAAAAAAAACAAACTATGAGAACGACCATTTTTTCCATCCTTTTGCTCTCTACACTTTTTCTAGTGAGTAGTTCCACACAATCAACATTACCAACAGTAGTAAACAATGCTTTTGCACCTGGTGAATACCTCAAATACAGAGTAAGTTATGGTGCTATAGATGCTGGAGAAGTTGTTATGATGGTGAAATCCACCTCGTTAAAAGCAGGAAATCGAGATTTGATACATGTAGAAGGAACAGGAAAAACCTTGGGGAGCTTCAACTCATTTTATCGGGTGAATGACAAGTATGAGAGTTACATGGATAAAAAAGGACTTTTTCCCTGGTTTTTTTATCGTCGGGTACATGAAGGCGGATATAAGCTAAATCAAGATTATGTATTTTATCAGGACAAAAAACTAGTATCAACCGGTAAAAAAACACTTTCCATACCTATTGGAATACAAGATATGATTTCCTCCTTTTATTATGCTCGCACCATGAATTTTAAAGGAATGAAAATTGGAAAAGTAATTGAATTCAGCTGTTTTATGGATGATCAAATTTGGACCTTAAAAACTAAATATGTGGGTGATGAGGTAATAAAAATAAAAGCAGGCTCCTTCAAATGCCATAAATTTGTTCCCGTAGTGCAAACAGGAAGAGTTTTCAAAAGTGAAAAAGACCTTAATTTCTGGGTCACAGCCGATGAAAATAAGATTCCTATTTTAGTAAAAGCAAAAATACCAGTTGGTTATGTTAAACTTCATCTTGTAGATTACAAGGGGATTAAAAACAATCTCACGAGCAAACAAAAATAAATTTTTCCATGCACAACTTAGTATTGATAAGAATTGAATTTAAAGCATAACTTTTAACGCTCATTGTATTATACTTGTATTCTAAAATTTGATTTATTTCGTTTTGAAAGTACAAGTTCACAAGTTTTTTCTAATCTTCATCTTATCTTTTGTAAGCATTTATTCGTTTGCCCAACAAGATGATAATTTGCTCTCTTTTGAACGTGCTTGTCTTTTTCACATTGTAAAAAAAAGTCCTTCGTTAAATGCCAATTTTGGACAATTCTTTGAATATTCAGGTCCTGTTGTGCTTCTAAATAATGGAATGGTTAACTATGATTCAATCGAACAAATAATAATAAATCGTCCTGATTTACTGTTTATTAGAAAAACTGAAATTTCAAAAGGACCTCCGGGACTTTTGGCAGAATTAGCCAATAAAATGGCTGTTTTGGAATTGAACAAGGTATTATTAGACCGAAGAACAAACTATGTTCAAAATATTTCATTTACAAATGCGCATTACAACGATTTTGAAAAAATTCTAACCAAGGAACTTCCACCAATTGCTGTTACGGAAAAAGATTCAACACTAAAGCCAATTAAGGAACTCTATCTTTTTACAGATCCGGCTTTGACTTTCAAACAAAAGGTAGAATTTCTCGGAAAAAACAAAAATTTTACGGACGAAGATCGCAGAAAAACATTGAATGCATTTTCATTTGCAGTAAATACCTATATTCAAAATCGCTGTTTTGAAATATATCAAGCTTTAGGTGGAATTGCATCAGATTTTGAAAGTCATCTTGTAGCAGCCGGTGAAGGAGGAAATACTTCAGGTCTATTAGCCGAATTTGAAAAAAATCTTTCCGGAAAATGGAATAAAGGTCTTCCTAAGGCCATTGGATTGTTTCCTTATCAACTTGAAAAATACAACCTCAAAGAAATTTCTCCCGAACGAGTTGCTACCATATCAATGAATACTACCGGTAATAACAAGGTAACCAATTTGCACTTTGATGTTTGGGGTTACAACTCTAAAAAACAAACCACCATTGTAATAGAAAAAAACAATAAAAACTATATCCTTTTTGGTGCCGGAGATACTAAATTATTATCACCTGACTCAACTTTTTCTGGAGGAAGTACTTTGATTTCAGTAGTGAATGATTTAGAAAAAAATGATGTTGGAAAATTAAAAGAACGGATTTCTGGAAAGAAAGGAATCGAGGAAAAACTAAAAACAAAAATTGAAAAACGAGCGGAAGTATATAAATCCATACAAGTTGAGGAAGGAAAATACATGCGTTTTTCAAATGGAAAAATCACGGTAAAGAAAAAGGCACCAAGAAAGATAAGAAGAGCAAGAAGGAAAGCCCTCGAAAGCCAAAGCGAACAACCTAATCAAAGTGCTAAACCTGTAATTAAATCTAACAAAAAAAAGAAAAGAAAGAAGCAAGTTGATTTGATCGATCTCTACCATCAATACGAAAATTTAACCAAGGAAATCCAATATTATCAGCAACTCAAAACAGAGGAAATTGAAAAACTAAGCTTGTACACTGAAAAACTGGACTTTTACAAATCTGCTTTAGGAAGTAATATTTTGGGTTACACCTTTCAAGATTCGTTGTACACCTTTTCTGATTCGAGCACCTTTGACATGCGAACGCAAGAATTTC